>WJMD01000177.1 GCA_014728125.1 Candidatus Effluviviaceae Genus V sp. | reverse complement strand
GAGCGTGACGATGGCCCCGGCGCGCTTCGACATCTTGACGCGCTCGCCGCCCTCGAGGAAGTTCACCTGCTGGATGATCTGGACCTCGAGCTGCTCCTTCGCGTGGCCCAGGATCTCGAGCGCGGCATGCATCTCCGCGATGTGCGCGTGGTGGTCGGGTCCCCAGAGGTCGATGGCCGGATCAAAGCCCCGGTCGAACTTGTCGATGTGGTACGCGAGGTCCGGCAGCAGGTACGTCGGGTACCCGTCGGCCTTGACGATGACCTTGTCGTCGTTCGTCCCGTGCGGCGTCGTCTTGAGCCAGACGGCCCCCTCGGACTCGTAGGTCTCCCCCGTCTCCTTGAGGGCCTCGAGCGTCTGACCGACCTTCTCCCCCAGCTCGGACTCGTGGAACCACCGGTCGAACGCGACGCCGTACATGTCGAGGTCGGCGCGCTGGGATGCGACCATGCGCTCGACGGCGAGCGACGTGAGCGTCGCCCGCCGCTCGTTCTCGTCCTGCTTCAGGATGTCCGGATGCGCCGCCAGCACGTCCTTCGCGACGTCGCTCAAGTACTCGCCGTGGTAGCCGCCCTCGGGGATCGCGAGTGGCTCCCCCGATAGCTCCCGGATGCGCGCCTCCACGGAGAGCGCGAGCTTCTGGACCTGCACGCCCGCGTCATTGACGTAGAACTCACGGTGGACGTCGCAGCCGGCCGCCTCGAGCAGGCTCGCGATGGCGTCCCCGACCGCGGCGGCCCGCGCGCTCACGACGTTCAGAGGACCGGTCGGGTTCGCGCTCACGAACTCCAGCAGGATGCGCTGGCCGTCGAGCGCGTCGCTCTGGCCGTAGGCGTCGCCCTCGCGGACGATTCCTCGGAGCCTGTCGTCGTACCAGCCGGCGCCGTAGCGGAAGTTGATGAAGCCGGGGCCCGCGACCTCGACCGCGTCGAGCTGGGCCTCGCGTTTGTCGATCGCCTCGGTGATCTCGGTCGCGAGCTCACGCGGATTGCGTCCGACCTCCTTCGCCAGACCCATGGCGATGGTCGTCGTCGCGTCGCCGTGGGACGGGTCGCGCGGGACCGAGAGGTCGACCTCGACCTCGGGCAGTCCGAGCTTCGAGAGCACCTCTGCGATGTGTGTCTTGAGCTTGTCGTCGAACACGGGTGTCGTCCCTCCTGTTGGAAGGACAGTCTACAGCATGGGGGGACGAGAGCAAGGGGCTTCCTGGTGCGGCTACGGCACCCTGAGCTCGAACCGCCTGAAGACGTCGTGCCACCGAAGCGCGTAGAGCTCGGCCCGGTCGTCGGACGGTGAGCGCCCCGCGAAGAGGAGCGCATCGCCCGCCGGCGTCTCTCGCATGCTCGTGATGTGGTCCGGCCACTCCATCACGGTCCGGAGCTCGCCTTGGCTCAGGACCCTGAGCTCACGGTGACCGCCGCCGGTCGACCGCCCGAAGAACCCGAGGGCGTCCTCTGGCCCGCAGGCGATATCGAGTACCTGGAAACCGCCGACGTCGACCGTGCCGAGACCCTCGAGCGTGTCGGTCGCATAGAGCCACGCGTGCTCGACGGGAGCGAGCCCGGACGTCCCGACGACGACGTAGGCGACCTTCCCTTCGTCGGTCACGGCGAGTCGAACGCGCTCCGCGGGGCCTGCGTCCGTACAGGTCGTTTGTATCAGGTCTCCGTCCGGGGCCACGGCGAGGAGCCTCGCGGGAGGATGCTCCGTCTCGCCGCGTCCCCTCGCGAACGTGCACGCGACGACGAGCGCATCCCCGTGCCAGGCGAGCGTCGCCTCCGCAACAGGTCCCAGGTTCGCGGACGCCACGGTTCTCCCGGAGGGGACATCGAGCACCGTCAACCGCGAGCTCGGCCACGTGAACTCCTCCGGCTCCTCCGAGAGCACAACGGCCACCCGCTGTCCCGTCGGAGAGAACCGGGCATCAAGCCGGCGGACGTAGTCGTTGAACCCGCCGATCCGCTTCCTTCGGTCCCCGTCGACCGTCCAGAGCTCGGCGCCGCGGCCGTGCCGCCAGAGGAAGACGTCGCCCTCGGGAGACAGCTCGCCAGCCCCCTCGGGCATCGTCCGGCGGAACAGCTCTTCGCCCTGCGCGGTCTCGCAGACGACCTCGACCTCGTCCCGGTCACCGGTCTCCCTGCTCAGAAGGACGATCGAACCGTCCGCGCTGACCTCCACATCGGCCGTCCCCTCGACAACGTGCACGCGTCGGGCATCACCGGAGGCGCCGAAGATGCAGACGGCCGATGAGGCAGGCCGGGGCTCAAGCCCTTTCTCCCTCGCGACATCCTCGGGCATGGCGCCCGCACAGAACACGGAGGCCCCGAGCGGGAACGGCGCGTCGCGCTTCGCGCCGCTGTAGGAGCCGACGGAGACCTCGACCTCCCGGGAGATCGGGTCGAACGAGGCGTGCCACACCCAGTCCGCAGGGCTGCCCCCCGCATCCGGGTCGGTCATCGATGCCAGTCCGTCTACGAGGCACCAGGTGCTGTCGGCCCCGGCACGGAGGTACACCAGATGCTCGCCGTCGAGAACCCCCTCGTCCAGCCCGACGAAGCCGTGGAAATGCGGCGGCAGCTCGACCCGGATGAGGTCGCCGGCCTGGTGCGGGGCTGCTCCTGTCGCGTCCGTGACCTTGAGGAGCATGAAGTTCGGGTCGTCGAGGAACGCCGCGCGCG
>WJMD01000176.1 GCA_014728125.1 Candidatus Effluviviaceae Genus V sp. | reverse complement strand
CTCGACTGCGCGCGGGAGGCGCGCGCCAGGGGGCTTCGGAACGTCTGCCACTCGAACGGGTTCATCAATGAGGAGCCTCTGCGGGAGCTCTGCGGGTATCTGGACGCTGCCGACATAGACCTCAAGGGCATGAGTGAGGACTACTACGCGACGATGACGGGAGGTTCGCTCGAGCCGGTCCTGAGGACCCTGAGGATCCTCAAGGAGGAGGGCGTGCACGTCGAGATCACGAACCTGGTGGTCCCGGGCAGGAACGATGATCCGGAACTCGTGCGCTCCATGTGTCGCTGGATCCACGATGAACTCGGGCCCGACGTGCCGCTTCACTTCTCCCGGTTCCACCCATGCCACCGGCTGACCGACCTGCCCCCGACGCCCGTCGAGGTTCTCGACCGCTCGCGGGCGATCGCGATGGAAGAAGGGCTCAGGTTCGTCTACATAGGGAACGTGCCCGGTCACGAGGCGTCGTCGACGTGGTGCCCGGAATGCGGCGAGCTCCTCATCCGCAGGATCGGCTACGATGTCGAGGTCGTGAGCCTCGAGAACGGCCTCTGCGGGGCCTGCGGGGCGTCCGTTCCCGGCGTCTGGGAGTAGTCCATGAGCATGTTGACAGGGACATGTCCCTGATATAGAGTAAAGCGTTGAGGCGGGCTCGCGCGTCGCGGGTCCGTCGGCGACCGACAGCCCCGTACCAGCAAGGAGGCACGAGATGCGCTTCACCATGGCGGCCCTGATGGTGGTCTTTCTGGCCGCCGCCGCCTCGGCCGATCTGATCCAGGTGCCGGACGAGGACGCCGGCATCGTCGCCATCCAGCAGGCGCTCGACATGGCCGGTTCCGGCGACACGGTGCTTGTTCTCGCGGGCGTCTACGACAGCGTCAACATGTTCACGACGGTCTACGGACAGCGGTCGGCCATCGCGAGCGTGCCGGACGGTGTGACGCTGATGGGTGAGGACACGGACGACGTCGAGCTCGACCAGACGGAGGCCGAGTATGGGATCCTGCTGCAGAACGTGGGCTCCTCGACGGTCGTCCGGAATCTGACGATCGTCGGCGGAGTCGGTCGTGACCGGGGCAGAGAGGATGATGGGGACGGCCGGAGCCTGGTGGCCGCCATCGGCTGCCTGCAGGATGCGAGCCCGACGATCACCGATCTCAGGATCGAGGAGTCGGCGACCGGTTTCGTCATCCGGTCCGGATCGGCGCCGAGCATCCAGAACTCGCTGGTCGCTCGCGGCAGTCACCACGGGGTCTTCATTTACGAGAACGGCGCCACGCCCGCCATCCTCGATCACCTGACGATCGTCGACAACTTCGACATCGGCGTCAGGGTGAGCGGCGGGAACGCGCAGATATCGAACTGCTCGATCACCCACAACGGCAAGGAAGGCATCAGCGGCTACATCACTGCTCCGACGGTCGAGTACTGCAACGTCTACGCGAACGACGAGGTCTCACCGGAAGGGGAGCCGCAGAACTACGAGGGCACGCTCGACGACCTGACCGGGATCGACGGCAACATCTCCGAGGAGCCGTTCTACTGCGACTTCTCCGGAAGCGTCGGCTACGACTACTCCGTCTGCTTCGACTCTGAGAATCTGGGGAGCGGCGTCGGCGGGACCAACATCGGCGCGTTCGGCGGAGGGTGCAGCGACTGCGTCGAATCGCTGGTCGAGGCGTCGTCGTGGGGGGCCATCAAGGCTCTCTACCGCTGACCACGACGCGAGCATAGCAACAGACGACACGCCGGGGCGTCCACCAGGACGCCCCGGCTTCTCTTTGTCCGTTCGGCGGCGCTCACCGGTCGGTCGATCTCCGTCCCGCGACGGCGGAGAGGAGCGCCGCGACCACCCCGCAGTTCACGAGGGTGACGGCCACCATGGCGTCACCGATCCCCATGACGGGCAGGAGCACGACCGCCGCGACGGGAGCCGCCAGGGCCGAGCCGGCGAGGTCGGCGGCGTAGAGCCGCCCCGGCCCGCGGGGGGATCCGGTCCGGTCGCTCAGGAGGGCCGCGGCCATGGGGAACTGGACGCCCGCGAGCAGTGCCGTTCCGACGACCATCAACAGGAAGACAGGCGTCCCGCCGGCGAGCGTCCCGGGGGCGGCCTGCGCAAGGCCCGACACGGCGGCCCAGAGCCCGAGCGGGACGAGGGCGATGCCGGTCGACAGGGCCACGTAGGCTCGCGGTCTGGACGTTCCCGCGAGCAGGGTGCCGAGCGCGCCGCCGGCCGCCAGACCGCCCATGAACGCCGCCGTGATCAGGGCGACGTGCCCGTAGACGTATCCGTAGAGACTCTGATAGGCGTTGAGGGCCGCGATCTCCAGCGTGATCTCGGTCGCGCCGACGACCGCGATAGAGAGAACGACCGCCGTCCGGAGGCGGGAACGCACTCTGCCGAGAAGAGCCAGGGTGGCCATGACCAGAGCGAGAAGGCCCGCGGTGCTCAGCTGCGCAAACCTCCGGCCGGCCTCGAGAAGGCCGGGTGCTCCGGAGAACTGCCGGTTCCAGAGGACGAGGCTTCTGTAGTAGCCCGATGGCCTGAGGTCCGTGTTGAGCTCGATCGTCGCCTCGTCGAGCGACCGATCGAACGTCTCGACGCGCTCCGCGCGAAGGCGGTCTCTGAGGTAGTAGCCGCGGACGAAGGCCGTGTCCAGACCGCGCGACCTGATGCGGGAGGAGAGCGTCTCCGCATCGCGAGTGAGCGGACGATAGCCGGCGAGCATGTGGCACGGGTCGCCCGGGAGGGCCGCGACGTGGGGGTAGACCGCCCCGAGCGAAGCCCTGAGAGAGGCGAGGAAGGACGCCAGATCATCCGACAGGTAGTTCTCGGACGAGTTCACGCTCAGGCCGACGACGCCGTCGTCCGCCAGACAGGCGGCGATCTCCGAGAAGAACCCTACCGTGTAGAGGCGGTTGAGCTGGAGCGTCGTTGGGTCGGGTGCGCTGACGATCACGCAGTCGTACGGGCCCTCGGCGGCCTTCACGAACAGCCTGGCGTCACCGAAGTGGACCGTGACCCGCGCGTCGTCGAGGCCGTCCGTCATGGCCGGGCCGTGTACCTCGCGGGCCTCCGCCACGAGCTCCGGATCCAGCTCGACGTAGTCGAGCGATTCGACATCGCCGTGCTTGAGGATCTCAGCGACGGCGCCGCCCAGGCCGCCCCCTGCCAGGAGCACACGTCGGGGCGCGGGATGCTGAAGAAGAGCCATGTGGACCGCTTCCTCAGCGGCCCTCCGGTCGGGCGCCGATGCCACGAGGACCCCGTTCTCGAAGAGGCTCTCCTGGCTTCCGTAGCGCGTGGCGACGATCCTGCCGTGAACCGAGTTCCGCGAGGAGACGAACCCGAGGGAACGCCATCTGAGTGCGAGCATCCGTTCGTCGAGCGCGTCCGAGACGGGAAGCGCCGTTACGACGACGGCGAGAACGGCGAGCGCCAGGGGTCCGGCGCGCCGGACCGGTCGCATGCTTCCGGCCGCGGCCGCCGCCACGGCGAGTCCGAGGAAGGCGATCCTGAGCGCCGACCAGTTGGGCAGCAGGGCGAAGCTCAGGATGAGACCGGCCGCGACGGCCCCGGCCGCCTCGAGCATGTAGACGCGTCCCGCGCTCCGGGCCGCCCGGTCACCTCCCGCG
>WJMD01000175.1 GCA_014728125.1 Candidatus Effluviviaceae Genus V sp. | reverse complement strand
GGCGCCCGACCACGTCATCCCGTGGGATAGACCCTCGCCGGCTCGCGCCCATCCAGGACCGCCAGCGCGCCCTCGGCGAGCGATTCGAGCTCGTTCTCACCGGGGAGCGCCATCACGTCGGCGATGAAGCCGACGCGCTCCCGGATCATGCCGGCGAACCGCTCGTATCTGACGAGCGCGCCGGTCAGCACGATCGCGTCG
The DNA here is from genome assembly GCA_014728125.1 of Candidatus Effluviviaceae Genus V sp. Lineage (NCBI taxonomy): Bacteria > Candidatus Effluviviacota > Candidatus Effluviviaceae > Candidatus Effluviviaceae Genus V sp. The sequence goes on along the minus strand of WJMD01000175.1, from coordinate 26,650 downwards.
ACGTCGCCCGAGAGCACCGCGGCCATGGCGCCGATCTCTTTGGCCGTCTGGTAGACCATGGCCTCAAGCACCTCGAGCGCCGCGTCGTCACCCGACTCGACGCGCTCCTCGACCTCCCGGAAGCTGTTCGTTCCGAGATACGCAAGGAGCCCGCCCTCCTTCGCGATGAAGCGCTTCATCCGCTTCGGACCGTAGTCCTTCTCCAGCATGAAGTCGAACATCTCGATGAGCGGAAGCGCGCCCGTACGCTCAGGCGAGAACGGCCCTCCCGAGAGCGCGTTGTTGACGTCGATCATCCGGCCCCTCCTGAGGGGCGCGATCGAGATGCCGCTCCCGAGATGCGCGACGATCATGTTGATGGAATCGAGCGGCTTCCCGAGCTTCGCAGCCGCCTTTCTCGCGGTCGCCTTGATGTTCAGGGCATGGATGAGGCTTCTCCGCTCGATCTCCGGGTGACCGGAGTAGCGCGCGAGCGGCTCGAACTCGTCCACGCAGACCGGATCGACGACGAACGCGCGTCCGCCGAGCTCCTTCACGAGTGCGTCGGCTATGAGCGCGCCGAGGTTCGACGCGTGCTGCCCGGCGTATCCCTCGCGGGCGTCTTCGAGCATCTGCTCGTTCACCTCGTACGCGCCGCTCGGGATCGGGCGGAACAGCCCTCCCCTGCCGACGACGGCGTCGAACGACCCATCGAGCTCGCCGGCCTCACGGAGCGTCTTCCGGATGGCGTCGAGCCGGTGCTCGAGCTGGTCCGGCACGCGTTCGAAAGCCTCGAGCTCAGCTCGGTCGTGGTCGATGGTGCTGGTGAGCGCTTCCTCCGCGCCCGCATACACGGCCAGCTTTGTTGTCATGCCGCCAGGGTTGACGGCGAGGATGCGGCGTTCGGGCAATCAGACCCCCTGTCATGGCGCAATCCGAAACGACCGCTGATGGTACCACAAGTGCGGGCCGCCCCCAAGGCCTGTGGGGCCGGGGGCGGCATCGGAGACGAAGAGGGGCGGGCCTCGCGGACCCGCCCCTCGAACCGGCTCTCCGGGCATCGGACGGCCCGGAACAGCATCGGGAGTGTGCAGCTACTCGAGCACGTGGATGTTCCTCGGAGCGCAGATCTCCTTGAGCTCGTCCGGCCAGACGGTGACGGTCACCTCGCCGAGGTGCGCCGTCCGAAGCAGGTACATGTAGGTCCGTGCCTGTCCGATGCCGCCGCCGATCGACAGCGGGATCTCGTCGTTCAGGATGGCCTGGTGATACGGGAGCTCCAGGAAATCCTCCTGGCCCGTGATCTTGAGCTGCTCCTTCAGTGTGTCCTTCGTCACGCGGATGCCCATCGACGTGAGCTCGTGGCGCCGCTTCGTCACCGGGTTCCAGACGAGGATGTCGCCGTTCAGGCCGTGCATCTGCTTCCCGTTCTTCTCGATGGTCGGCGTTACCCAGTCGTCGTAGTCCGCCGCGCGCATCTCGTGCGGGTAGCCGTCCTCCAGGACCCAGCCGATGCCGATGATGAACACGGCGGGATGCTCCATGATGAGCTTCGTCTCGCGCTGCTTGCGCGGGAGGTCCGGGTACATCTCCAGGATCTCCTCGGCGTGGAAGAACTCGAGCTCCTCTGGAATGTCCGGGAACCCGGCCTTCTTGAGCTCGGGATACATATCCTGGGCCAGCTGACCGGCGCCGTAGATGACCTTCCAGATCTTCCTCACCGTGTCCTTCAGATACTCGAGGTTCCGTTCCTTCTCGGTGATGACCTTCTCCCAGTCCCACTGGTCCACATACGACGAGTGGTCGTGGTCGAGGAAGTAGTCCTTCCTGACGGCGCGCATGTCGGTGTTGATACCCTGACCGACCTCGCAGCCGAACTGCGCCAGCGCCATGCGCTTCCATTTCGTCGCCGCCTGGACGACCTGCGCATCGATCTTCTTGTCCAGCCCGAGACCGCACTGGAACTCGATCGGCGTCCTCGACCCGTCGCGGTCGAGATAATCGTTGACGCCGCTGTCCTTGCGGACGATGAGCGGGACCTGCACGAGCTGAAGGTTCAGCGCCTCGGCCAGCCCGTCCTCGATGTACCGCTTGACGGCATAGAGCGCCTTCATGCGCTCGAGGGGCGGCAGAATCGGCTCGTAGTCGTCCGGCAGGATCTTCGCCACCTCTTCGTACGTGCTCACGCCGGGACCAGCCAGATCCGCCTTCTTGTCCATGTTCGCCATGTCGCCTTCTCCGTTCACTCCCACTGCACCGGACCCCCGTTACCAGGGGTCGCTCAACCGACCGGACCCGATGCGTCGAAGAGCGAGGCGGGGCCTCGTGAGGTCCCGCCTCGTCCGTCGGGTCCTTCCACAACTCCACTCATGTCGCGCCGACCGCTGCCCGTGTCCCGTGGAGGGTCAGGGCGTCGCGACGACGTTGCCTCCGTTCGCTACGCTCCTGTGGTGCTTGTCGATGACGCGGGCCAGTCTCTTGACCCCCTCGACGATGTCGTCCTTCGTGGGGTACGAGAAGTTCAGTCGCATGGTCGTCTTGCCGCCCTCGTCGCAGTGGAAGGCGGAGCCTATGACGAAGGCGACGTTCTCCTCCACGGCCTCATAGAAGAGCTGGTCGGAGTTCATGCCATCTGGAAGCGAAAGCCACAGGAAGAGCCCGCCGTCCGGCTTCGTCCACGAGAGTCCGTCGAGCTTCGGCATGTGCTCCTCGAGCGCGCTCAGCATCACCTCGCGCTTCTCGCGGTAGATGGTCCTCACCTTGTCGATGTTCTTCTGCAGAAGACCGCGGGCCGCGAACTCGGCCACGATCGCCTGGTTGAACGCCGGCGTGCAGAGGTCGGTCGACTGCTTGGCGATGACGAACTTCTGGATGACGGACTCGTGACCGACCATCCAGCCGAGCCGCATCCCCGGGAAGAGGATCTTGGAGAACGTGTGAAGGCCGACGACCTGTCCGGAATCGTCGAGGCTGAAGATCGACTTGACGCTCTCGCCCTCGTAGCGAAGCTCCTTGTAGGGACTGTCTTCGATGATCATCGTGTCGTACTCGTGCGCGAGCTCGATGAGGCGCCTGCGCCGCGGCTCCGTCATCGTGATGCCGGCAGGGTTCTGGAAGTCCGGGACGACGTAGATGAACTTCGGCTTCGTGCCGGCGGCCTTGAGCTTCTCGAGCTCGGCCTCGAGGAGGTCCATACGCATGCCCTCCTCATCGATCGGCACACCGATCATCCTCGCACCGTACGCGTTGAAGGCCCCGAGGCCGCCTACGTAGGTCGGAAGGCCGACGATCACCGGATCACCGCGGTCGACGAAGACCTTCCCGACCAGATCGAGACCCTGCTGCGAGGCCACGGTCACGAGGATGTTCTCCGGGCTCAACTTGACGCCGTCCTCGCGCTCGTGATGCGCGATGAGTTCCTCCTTGAGCCTGGGGTCGCCCTCAGTCGGGCTGTACTGCAGGATCGTCGCGCCGTCGCGCTCGAGGACGTCGGCGGCGACTTCGGCAACCTCGTCGACGGGGAAGGCGGCCGGGTCCGGGAGTCCGCCGGCGAAGGAGATGATCTCCGGCCTCCGCGTGAGTTTGAGAAGCTCACGGATGACCGACTTCTTCATGCCCCGCGCGTTCGCGGAGAATACCGCCTCGAGATCGCTGACCATGGTGTCCTCCAAGCGTCCCTCGGTGAGGTTCCTGCGGCGGGGCAACGGTGGCCCCTCCGCGTCACAAGCCAGAACGAGATGCTACCAATCCGGCTCGGGCGGTGTCAAGAAAGAGAGGGTCTGAACCCGCCGGGAGAGTGCGGACGGTCACCGGTGACCGGAGAGAAGGCAGGAATGCTCTCGGTCCGCGGCGCCCGGCTCGACGGCGTGCCTACTTTCTTGGTCATCTTTGGACTTGCAGAAACGAGGCAAATGAGAGACAATCAACACACCTATGAGGAATGCGAAGGCTCGGTTTTCGGTCCAATTCGGGACTTGACCGAAAGAGCCGGGCAGGTTATCTTCTCACGAACGCCCCCGTTCGAGAGCGCACTCCACGATTCCTCACGATGTGAGCTTCTCGCACCAACGATTGTCCGGATGGTTCATGCACGAAGGGGCGAGTGCGAGCAGCCGAGAGGCTCGGAAAGAAGAAAGGACGTGACTATCTCATGCCGACGAAGGCCGAACTCGGACAGAGGCTGAGAATAGCCCGCTTCGAACGGAACCTGACGCTCAAGGAGGTGGCGGCCCGCTGCGGGATGTCCGCAACACACATCTCTGAGGTCGAACGCGGCAAGACCTCCCCGACGATCGGCGCGCTGGAGCGCATCGCAGGCGCCCTCGGCGAGAACCCCGCCTACTTCGTACAGGACGACGACCTGCCGAAGGTCGAGGTCACGCGGTTGCGTGACAGGAACACGTGCTTCTTCGCGGACGACGACGGCAAGCCCTTCGAGGCGGAGGTGCTGAGCAGAGGGATTCCCGGCGGGTACGTTCAGGTCTTCCAGCACAGCTTGCCGCCCGGCGAGTCGCTCCGGGTCTTCCCGATGATCGGTGAAGTCGTGATCCACTGCCTCGGCGGCATGGTCCGCATGACCGCGGAGGAGCAGTCTCACGTGCTTCGTGAGGGCGACACGATCCAGATGCGGCTCGACAACGGGGTGGCGACCGAGAACATCGGGGACGAGGACTCCGAGGTCTTCGCCGTCCTCGCGGCACCGAGTCTGTTTCGGATTTAGCCAGCATGGAGTTTGATCCACCGGCTGCGGGGTGAACGGCCGGTCGAAGTAGTGGAATGGAGGACCGGAATGCCTAGCAAGCAGGAGGTCGGGCGCAGGGTCAGGCTGGCGCGGTTCAGGCGCGAGCTGACGCTCAAGGAAGTGGCCGCGCGCTCAGGCATGTCGGCCACGCACATATCGGAGATCGAGCGCGGGAAGACCTCTCCCACCATCGGAGCGCTCCAGAGGATAGCCAAGGCACTCGAGGAGCGGCCGGCCCACTTCGTCGAGGAACACAATGTGCCCAGGTCGATCCTCATCCGGAAGGACGACCGCGTCAAGGAGTACCGCTGCGACGCGGACGAGCAGGTGACGAGTATGGAGCGCCTGACGGCGAATCCGCCGTGGGGCATGCTGACGGTCATCCGCAAGGTCGCGAAGCCGGGAGAGGCGCTCCACCGCCCTCCGGCGATGGGGGAACTCGTCGCGCACTGCCTGCGCGGCATGGTCCGCTACACCGTCAAGGGTGAGAAGCACGTCCTCCGGGAAGGCGACACCGTCCAGTTCCTTCTGGACGAGGGCTACCACGTCGAGAACATCGGCGAGGACAACTCGGAGGTGGTCGCGTTCGCGGCCTTCCCCGGCCGCAGCGGCTGGTGATCTGAACCGATGTTCATTCACCGGTAGTTCCTGCACCAGAGAGCACATCGAGAGGCCCGCTCCGCGTGGAGCGGGCCTCGGCGCGTCCCGCCGCCGCGTACACCTCTAACCATCGTGCTCGCCACATCTTACAAGCCCCCTCTCTCTCCTGTTACATACATCGAACTGGCACAGTCTGTGCAGTACTGTAAGCACTGAACATCCCCATGGAGTCGGAGGATTGGTGGCACATCGGTCCGAACCCGGACCTGAAGACGATACAGAGGGGGCGATCACCGTGAGACTCAGAGCTGACACAACACGCCTCGGCGGCGAATCCGGCGCAACGCTCGCCGTCGTCACGATGCTCGGCCTGGTCATGTTGATCACGGCCGCCGCCGTCTACCAGTTCGGTGCTCAGGACGCGTCGCTTGCGTCCAGGGATCTCGACCGCTCGCGGGCACTCTATCTTGCAGAGGCGGGGCTCCAGCGGGCTCACACCTGGCTCGAGGCCCAGACGGACCCGCCCGCCGGCGTGTCGCTCATCGAGCCGTTCGGGTCGACGCCGGACACGATGGGGGCAGGCACCTACTACACGACGATCCTCCCCGACGCGTCGAACCCCGGCATGTCGCGGAAGTACTACACCATCACCTCGACGGCGACGGTCGACTCGGAGACGAGAACCGTCGAGCGCGAGGTGATGACCCAGTCGTTCGCTCAGTTCATCTACTTCACCGAGGAGGAGCACCTCCCCGGCTCCGTGACACCGGTCTGGTTCTGCTCGGCCGACGCTATCGACGGGGCCATTCACACGAACGGCCAGGTCCACATCATGGGAGATCCGCTGTTCGACGGGCATCTCTCGAGCGCCCACGGAGGACCGGACGATCCCGACACGGACAACGTGCCGTCCTTCATGTACTACAACGGCAACTACTGGAACCACCTCGAGTCGTCGGCTCCCAGCAACGAGCCGTACGACAGCCCCACGTTCGGCGACGGGTATGAACTGGGCACGACGGCCATCGGGCTTCCCGAGTACCTCGACGACATCGAGGCAATGGCCCAGAGCGGGGGACTTCACATCGACGGCGACACGGAGATCGTCATCGGGCGCGAGGGCAGGGACGGTCCCATGTACGGCACGGTCAGCTACCGGCCCGATACGGGAGGCGACTGGACGGACGTCGACATCTCTTCGTTCAACGGTGTCCTGTTCGTCAACGGGGACGCCGACGTCAGCGGCATTCTCGACGGCAGCCTCACCGTCGCCACGGGCGGCGACATGTACATCGTCGACGACGTCACCTACCGCGGGGCTGACCCGATCATCGGTCCCCTGGAAGGTTGCGATGACATCCTGGGGCTCGTCTCCCAGCAGAATGTGTACGTGAAGGACAACGCCGCCAACGCGTCGAGCTGCAACATCCACGCACACATCATGGCGCTCGACACCTCGTTCCAGGTCGAGAACTACCGCTACGGATCCCCCCGGGGCACGCTGACGGTTCACGGCGGCATCATCCAGCGCTACCGCGGCGCCGTGGGAACGGGCTATCTCCAGGGTGACAGCGTCGTCATCAGCACGGGCTTCGCCAAGAACTACCACTACGACAGGCGCTTCGACATGCTTCAGCCACCCGGCTACTTCCTGACGGGCAAGTACTACGAGCTCGAGTGGCGAGAGGTCTAGGAGGTCGTGATGAGGCTCAAGAGGGTCGGCAGGGCACTGCGGGGACTTCAGGGAGCGAGGGGCCGACGAGGTTTCACGCTTCCGGAGGTCGTCGTGACGATGGCCGCTCTGACGGTCATCGTTCTGGCTGCGTCGGTGTCCTACGTCGGCACGCTCAAGTCGTGGGACGGAACATCGTCGATGACACGACTGCAGCGCGAATCCTCACTCGCCGTCGAGACGATGTCGCGCGTCCTTCGTGGAGCCGAGAGCGTCGTCATCAACGTCGAAGGGGACTCGCTGCGCGTCTACTACGAGACGGCCGCCGGCGACAGTCTCGCAGACATCTTCCACATCAACGACGACGGACAGCTGGTCGACAGCGCCGGCTTCGTTCTCTCGTCGTCGGTCGACTCACTGTCGTTCAGCACGGTCGATGGGAAGACGGTCAACATGGAGCTGGCGGTCACCGACGGCATGGGAACGGAGCAGTGCTCCGACGATCAGGCCCTGCTGATGTCCTCGACGGTCGTCTGCAGGAACTGAACACTCAGTGGGCTTGAGAACGGAAGGGTAACGCAGATGAACCGCCTTGCAGCGACGGCCGGAACGATCCGGCAGCTCCTGAAGCGCGTCCGCAGGACGATGACAACGGACCGGGGCGTAACGATGATCGAGATCCTCGTCTCGATCGTCGTTCTCTCTATTCTCATCGTGCCGATCTTCGACAGCATGGTGTCCGGTCGGACGCTGGCCATGCACAGAGGCGAGGAGCGTATGGCGCTGCGTCTCGTGGAGCGCAAGGCCGAGCAGCTCCTGAAGGCCGGCTACGGCGCCGTCGGGTCGGACGCCGACGTCTCGAGCGTCTGTATGACATCCGGCGTTCACCCGACCGACCCGAGCATCGTCGTCTCGACGAGAGGCGACGACGACGCCGCGAACGACCTTCTCGGGGACATGACCTGGAGCGTCGTCCCGGTCATCTGGTCGAGCCCGGGCGATTCGGTTCGGGCGAAGCTGGTCGAGGTCAAGCTCCGCTGGCCGCAGGGCGCCCCGAGGGACAGCGTCACCGTCTCGACGATCGTCGGCGCCTGAGCCGCGCCGAGCGAACCCGGCGCCTGATCCGGGCCCGGGCCCCGGCACACTGAGAAGCAGAACGCCCCGCCGCGAGCAAGCGGCGGGGCTTCTTCGTGGGCATCGGACGGGCGGGGCGTAGCGATTCTGTCAGATGAAGAGTCCCTGGTACCAGCTGATGAGGACGTTCCCCCAGAGCGCCGAGATGAAGCCACCCAGCGCGATGAAGGGTCCGAACGGCAACGTGTGGTCCCACTCCCCCTCGCTCTCTTTCCCCGGTCGCCGACCGGCCATCTGGCCGACCCCGACGATCGCTCCGAGAAGGAACGCGGCGAAGAGCCCCACGACGACTGCCCGCCACCCGAGGAATGCCCCGAGCATGGCGGCGAGCTTCACGTCTCCCCCGCCCATGCTCTCCTTCTTGAACACGGCGTCGCCGACCAGGCCGATCACGAAGAGCGCGCCGCCGCCGGCGACCGCTCCGATGAGCGACTGCGTCAGCGTCGTGACCCCCGCGAGGGGCGACACGACGAGTCCGACGGCGATGCCGGGCAGCGTGATGCGGTCGGGCAGGATTCGCTCATCGATGTCGATGAACGAGAGGACGACGAGGACGTAGGCCAGGGACGTGAGCACGGCGAACTCGGAACCCATGCCCACACGCCAGTAGACGGCGAGCGGGATCAGCCCGGAGAGGAGCTCGACGGCCGGGTAGCGCGGCGAGATCCTCTCCCCGCAGGACCGGCATCGACCCCTGAGGAGCAGGTAGCTCAGAATGGGGATGTTGTCCCGGGAACGGATCCGGGTGCCGCACGTCGGACATGACGAGGGGGGCCTCACAATGGACCGACCACGCGGCACCCGGTAGATCAGGACGTTCAGGAAGCTCCCGATGACCATCCCGAAGATGAAGAGGAACGCGGGAATCACGGTGCTTCCTATCGCTGGTTTCTGAACTTCGCGTCGATCTGGCTCTCCTCACGCTCGCTCATTCGCGCAAGCTCCTCGGAACCGAGGATGCGCGGCGTCAGGAAGAGCATGATCTCCGACTTCGTCTCACTCTCGATGCTCTTGCGGAAGAGCGCGCCCAGAAGCGGGATGTCGCCGAGCAGCGGGACCTTGAAGTGCGTCTCGTTGACATCGGTCCGAAGCAGCCCGCCGATCACGACCGTCTGCCCGTCCTTCACCATGACGGTCGTCTGCGCGGTGCGCATCTTCGTGTCGACGGCCTCGTCCGGGAAGTAGGTCGAGCGGGAGGCCGAGCTGACCTCTGGCTCGATCTTGAGCGTGACGAAGCCATCGTCGTTGACTGTCGGCGTCACACGAAGCTTCACACCGACATCGCCGAAGATCGGCTCGACCGTCGACTCAGCGCCGCCCTCGCGGTACGTCGTCTTCTTTGCGAGAGCGATGTGGGACGTGATCTGGATCATCGCTTCCTTGTTGTCCAGCGTCAGCACCTTCGGACGGGCGAGCACTTCGGCCAGGCCGTCCTTCTGCATGGCCTCGATCCTCGCCGTCAGATCCTGAATGTCCGAGAACGACTCGAACTTGCCGAACGTCAGGTCCAGCACGCCCTCGCTGTCCTGCTGGTTGAAGGTCGACCCGTATGAGAACGAGCCGGAACCGTCGGCATCGCCTTCCTCATAGTCGCTGAAGTTCCAGGAGACGCCCAGCTCGTGCGAGCCCGTCTCCGTGAACTCGACGATCTTCGCCTCGATGAGGACCTGTCCGGTCGGCGTGTCGAGCTCCTTCACGAGGGACTGGAGCGTCGTCATGTTCTCGGGAATGTCCGAGATGACGAGCGAGTTCGCCCTCGGGTTCACAACGATGCTTCCCGCCTCCGTGAGAACCGGCTCAAGGGTCTCCTGAAGCTCGGTCGCATCGGCGTAGGCGGCCCGCAGGACCTCGGTGACAGTGGCCACGGGCGGTCCCTCGGGAGCATCCATGATGACGTAGATGTTGGTGCCCTTCTGCCGCGTGTACCACAGACCGTTAGCCCGCATGATCGCCGCGAGAGCATCCTCGACCAACACGTCCTCGAGGTAGACGTTGATCGGCTTGCCGACCAGGTCAGACCCGATAAGGAAGTTGATGCCGGATTTCTGGGTCATCACCTTGAGAACGCTTCCCAGCGTGACGTTCTGGAGATTCAGCGAGATCCGCTGACTCCTAACCGCCGCACCGCCCCCCGAGCTCTCCTGCTGGGCAGCCGACAGACCGGCCGTCGCAAGAAGCAACCCGATGAGAACGAGCGTCGTCCAGAAGACGCCAGGCCTCCTTCGACCGGGGCTACGGACGCACATACCCGACCTCCTTAGTTCACGGTCAAGGTGTATTCCCTTGACCTGTACGAGAGAACGACCCTGTCAATCTCGATTCGTGTGATTCTGGCTCCCTTGATCCGGTCGCCGACGCGAAGGTCCATGCCGTCGATCATCGCGATCGGGTTCTCGGGGTCCCAGATGATCCCGTAGAGCGACATCCTCGGGAGACGGTCCGGCGTCACGGTCTCCTGAGGCTCGGAACCCGATTCGCTCGAGGAAGCGGGCTGCCGGCTGTTCGCTTCGACCAACGGCTGCATCGGATCTCTGTACTCTTCGCCGGTGTACTCGCGCGGTGCCCTCGCCCGGGCCATGCTTGCAACCGTGGCGAGATGCTGGGGGTCTTCGTCGAGAAGGCTCATGGCGGCCTTCCCCTCGGATGCGGAGGCTCCCGTCAGTGCGAGGTTGTCCAGCAGACCGAAGCGCATCACGACAACGACGATGAGCGCGAGGCCCAACCCGGCGAGCATGATGAGCTTCTTCTTATCGGCCATGAGAGCCGACATGTCGGTGCTGACGCTCAGTCCTCCCACGACACAACCCCCACCTTCAACCGGATCGTCTGCGTGTCCGGATCCTCCTCGTCGGTCCTGATCTCGACCGACTTCGTCACCAGAGCCCTGGGCGATTCCTCCACCATGGCCAGGAATCGGCCGAGACTGTGGTAATCGCCTGAGAGCTCCATCTCGATCGGGTATTCGATCATGTGGTCCGACATCTCCTGGACCGGCCCCAGCACGGGGTCGTCCAGGACCCGGACCCCAGCTTCATCCGCGAAGTCCTCGAGTTCCGTAACGACCGTGACCCGCTGGTCGCCGCGCATGAGCGCGTCGCGGAACTTCGAGACGGCGGCGGCCGACTCCCTCACGACGAGGAAGTCCTGGATGACCGACTTCTTCGTCACGAGGCCGTCGAGCTGTGACCAGACCGGCTTCAACACGAAGAAATAAGAGAGGTTGACGACGACCACGTACGCGAGAACAGCGATCGCCGTGACGCGCCATACCGACCAGTGACGACGTCCGCCCCTCCTCGTGCAGGTCCCCTTCAGAAGACCGCCAAGGCGTGCTCCGAGGTTGCCGATCGCGCCGGCGCTCCCTCCCCCACCGCCCTCGTCCCGTGAGGTCGACTCGGTCGACGGCTCGGGAGACGTCACGGGATTCGCAGCCTCCTGCGCATCGGCCGCCTCCGACGGACGGCGTCCGACCTCCGGGGCGTGTCCCATATCGTCGAGCGCGTGAAGAAGTCCCATTGTCTCCTGCCGTCTACCGCCCGTCCCCCGCAGCGGTGCTACCTATAGGGGCACATGATCTCGAAGCCGAGAACGTTCGAGCCGCCGATCTCCTGCAGTCCCGTCTCGACGAAGCGTGCCTCTTCGATGACGAGCGAGAGTTCGGTGTCCTCCTCGAGTGTTGTGGCGAAGTCGCGGATGATCCTGCCGCCCTGCTCAACACCTGCAACGACCATGCCCTCTATGGCGATCCCGTGAAACGAGCCCTTGTTCTTGTGCCTTCCGTGGCCTGCCGCGCGGGCCGGACGGTCCGTCATGCGGACACTCGTCAACCAGACGTGTTCGGGGACGCAGCCAGCCAGCCTCTCCATATAGACGCTGTAGTCGGTGCGCCGCTCGATCAGCTTCTTGATCTCGCGAAGGTCCGGCTCGACGCGCCCTATCATCGTCTGGAGCTCCTCCTCGGTCGGGGTTCCCGGATAGAGCACCGCGAGGTCTTCCTCGAGCTTGTCGACCTCACTCGCGTAGATGTCGATCATCCTGAAGTTCGCGGCCGAGAAGAAGACGACCGCCAGTGTCGTCAGGACGTAGACAAGAGCGGAGAACGACACGACCGAGAACATCACGTGCTTCTGGCCCTGCGGGACGATCTGCTTTCTGATGAGGTTGATGTTGTACATCAGCAGGTCTCCGACTTCATCGCCAGCGCCGCGGCCAGGGAGAGATACGGCTTCATCCTGTCGAGGCTCGCGGGGTCGAATTGCGAAGCATCGATCTCCACGTTGTCGAGCGGACTCCAGACCGCGACCGGCACCGAGGTCGCGCGGCTGATCGCGTCGTCGAGACCGGGTATCCGACTGGACCCTCCGCAGAGGTAGATCGTGTCGACGTGCTTGCCCTCTCCCCGTGTCTGGTAGTACACGAGCGAGCGGGCCAGCTCGCCGACGAGCCTCCGCGTCACGCTCTCGACCGCGACCATCGCCTTCTCCTCGTGGCGAAGGCCGCGGCGCTTGACCTCCTCGGCCTCCTCTGGCGTGACACCGAGCGACTCCACGACGGCGTTCGTGTAGGTGTTGCCCGCCAGGTCGATGTCCCTGACGAACGGCAGTCCGCCCTCCCGTGCCGCCCCGATGCTGGTTCTCGTTGCTCCGATGTGGACGACACACGGCGTCTCGGGTGCGTCGTGTTCCTGCATGACGGCCTCGAGAAGGGCCAGCGCATCAACGCTGACCAGCCGCGGTTCGAGCCCGACGCTCTGGACGAGCTCCGTGAGTTCGTCGACCTGAGGCTTCATCGCGGCGACGAAGAGCACGGGGGTATCCGCCTTCTCCTCGTCGGACGCAGGCCTGAGCGCCGTGTAGTCGACGTAGGAGTCCTCGATGTCGAACGCGATGACCTGACTGCCCTCGTACCAGACGGCCCCCTCCAGTTCGGAGTGCGACAGCTTGGGGAACTTGAAGGTCCTGACCGCCACGTGACCGCCGGAGACCGAAGTCGCGACGCGCTTGCTCTGCACGTGTGCCGACTCGAGAGCGGAGGCGAGCGCGTGCTGGACGGACGGGGGCGACGCGTGGGACGAGACGGGTGCGAGGGCCGCGGCCGCAAGCTCGTATCGCCCGCACGATCGGTCGAGCTCGACGACCTTGACCGACGTCGTGCCGATGTCCACCCCGATGATCCCGTTCTGATCGCTTCTCGAAAGCACAGTTTCTCCTTAGCGGTCCACACGCCGAGCACCGGCGACGTTCGCGGAGCGCCGCTCGGGTCGTGCAGCAGATCGTCCTGCCGGCGTTCTCACTGTGTCTCGTTCCGCCTCGGTCGCGGCGCCTAGAAGAGGTCGGTGACGATCTCTCCGTCCTGGTCGATCGTGACGATGATCGTCTCGACCTCCGACGCATTGTCGGCGGTGCTGAGGGAACCGTCGCACTTCAGTGTGTACGTGGTCGCCGTCGCAGCACCGTCGAATGTGTAGCACTCTTCGCTGAACCAGCGTCCCTCCAGATCACCCGGCTTGATCGAAAGCACGCCGCCCGTTGTGACGAGCGCGCCGTCGACGAAGCTCGCGTGCGCGTACGTACCGTGCGCATTGAAGTGCGCCCTCATCGCGTTTCTGACCATTCCGAGTGCGGATGTCGCCTCGAGCGCCTTCGACCGCTCCGGAACGATCTGGTACATCGGGATGGCCACGGCGGCCAGCACCCCAACGACGATCACGACGATCATGAGTTCCACAAGCGTGAAGCCGCCGTTCTTCGTCTTCGTCATCCCCTTCTCCTCCGCGAAGTGCGCTCGGCCGCTCTCTTGCCGACTCCAGGGCAACCGGCAGTACCTTCTCAATCGTCCGCTCGTCCCATCCTCTTCTCCGCCGGGGGCGACGCCATGGGCGCCGCCCCCGCGGCTTCTTGTCTGATTAACCGCTCGTGATGTCACCGTCCTCGTCGATGGAGCGGACGATGTCCGACACCTCCGACGCGTACGGGGCGGCATTCGCAGCAGCGCCACCATTACACTCGATGGTAAAGGCGGCAGCCGCCGGATCGCCGTCGAACGTGTAGCAGTTCGCGTCGAAGTAACGGCCGGACAGGTCGTCCGCCGCCACGTCGAGCGTACCGTTGGCCGTCACGAGGTCGCCGTCACTGCCCGCGCCGACGTACGTTCCGTGCTCAGCGTAGTAGACACGCATCGCACCGCGGATCGTACCGAGGGCGGCCACGGCCTCCGACGCCTTGGCGCGCTCGGTAGCGCCCTGGTACATCGGGATGGCCACGGCGGCCAGGATGCCGACGATGATCACGACGATCATCAGCTCTACGAGGGTGAAACCCCTCTGGTTCCCGCGTCTCATTGTTTTCACCTCCTTCCCACGCTCTAAAGGCCCTTGCCCTGATGCCTCTACCCGATACCTGTCGCCATCTGGAAGATGGGCAGGTAGATAGCAAGCACGACGACAGTCACTATCGCGCCGAGTCCCACGATGAGGATCGGCTCGATCATGGAAGTCAGTTGAGTGATGGCCGCGTCGACCTCGTCCGTGTAGAAGTCGGCGACCTTCTCGAGCATGTCCGGCAGGTTGCCGGAGCCCTCTCCCGCCGCGACCATCGAGACGACCATCTTCGGGAAGACCTTGGACTCTGCCAGCTTCTCCGCGATGGTCGAACCGTTGACGACGCCGTTGCCGACGTTCTCGACGGCCTCCCGCACGATCTCGTTCCCCGACGTATCGCCCACGATCTCGAGCGCCGCAATGACGCTCACGCCGTTGTCCATGAGCGTGCCCAGGGTGCGGCTGAAGCGCGCGATCGCCGCCTTCTGGATGAGCGACCCGAAAATCGGAGCCCTCAGAAGGAGCTCGTCGAACTTCCTCTTCCCGGCGGGCGTCTTGACCCAGCGGTAGAACGCGTAGGCGCCGCCGCCCAGAAGCAGGATCTCCCAGATGAGGTTGTTCCCGATGAAGCGCGACGCGGCGATGAGGAACTTCGTGAGCACCGGCAGGTCGAGGCCGAAGTCCGAGAAGATGCCTTCGAACTGCGGGATCAGGAAGAGCATGATGCCCGCGACGGCGACGACGAAGAAACCGGCGATGAAGGCCGGATAGGCCGACGCCGAGCGGATCTTCCGGACGAGCGCGTCCTTGGCCTCGAGGTAGTCGCCGAGGCGGCCGAGCACATTCGGCAGCGCACCGGATTCCTCGCCGGCGCGGATCATGGCGACGAAGAGCGTCTGGAACGTCCTCGGATGCTTCGCCAGAGCCTGCGACAGCGTCGAGCCGGCCTCGATGTCGGTCGTGACCTCCCTGAGCTTCTCAGAGAGGGTCTCGTTGTCTATCTGGTCGGCGATGCCCTCGAGCGACTCAAGGACCGGGAGCCCTGCCTCGAGCATCGCGGCGAGCTGACGGCAGAGGATGGCCAGGTCCTTCGTCTTGACCTTCTTCTTGCCGAAGCCGCCGGAGCCGCTCTTCGACTTCGATACGGCGGGAGCGACCGAGATGACGATCAGATTCTCCTTGCGGAGCAAAGAGACCAGACCCATCTCGCTGTCGGCTTCGCGAGTCCCCTGGATCGTCCGACCGTTCGAGTCCTTCGCCGTGTAGGTGAACTCGGGCATTGTTCCCTTTCCTCGTGGCGCGCCGTGTCGGCACGCCCTCTACACTCTCTGCTGCCTGAGCGTCCGCCCGCCCGTCTGAACGTGGCGGCTCAGGTCGCGCATGATGCCCTTGATGTCGTTCGAAGCGGCCACCGCCAGTTCCGTGTCGATCTCCTCCTCGCGGACGAGCCTCATGAGCGACGAGTTCATGCTGTGCATTCCATCCTTCGAGCCGGTCTCGATCGCCGACCGCAGCTGCTGGAGGTTATCCTCCCGTATCAGGTTCCTGACTGCGCTCGTCGCAACCATCATCTCTGTACCGAGGACGCGCCCGGTGCCGGCAGACCTGGGAAGGAGCTGCTGAACGAGCACACCCTGCAGGCAGAGCGAGATCTGCGTGCGGACACCCTGTTGCTCGTGCGGCGGGAAGATGTCGAGGATTCGGCTGATGGCCTGGGGCGCCTCGCTCGTGTGAACGGTGGTCAGAACAAGGTGACCCGTCTCGGCCAGCGTCAGCGCGGTCCGCACGGTCTCGAGGTCGCGGATCTCACCGATGCAGATGACGTCCGGGTCCTGCCTGAGGACCTCACGGACAGCCTCCGGGAACGACGGCGTATCTCGCCCGACCTCTCGCTGGTTGACGATGCATGACTTGTGCCGATGCAGGTACTCGATGGGATCTTCGATCGAGACGATGTGCACGTGCTTGCGGTTGTTGATGTAGTCGATCATCGACGCCATCGTCGTCGACTTGCCGGAACCGGTCGGTCCGCTGACCAGGATGAGCCCGTTCAGCTTCTCGCAGAACTCCTTCATGATCCCCGGCACCCCGAGCTCCTCCATCGTCGGGATCGTCCAGGGAAGCCAGCGAACAGCCGAGGCGACGGTCGAGCGCTGGTGGAAGACGTTCAGACGAAAGCGCCCCAGTCCCTCTGCGGAGAATGATGTATCGAGACCGCGCTGGGCCTCGAAACGCTCGATGCGCTTCTCGTCGATCATGGAGTACGAGAGGCGCTTGCTCTCCTCGGGCGTCAGCGGCTCCTGGTCCCTCGGAACGAGGATGCCGTCGATCCGAAACTGCGGGGGAACGCCCGGTGTGATGTGGAGGTCGGACGCGCGCTGATCGACCATCTCCGTAAGCAGTGTTTGGATATCGACTTCCATCGTCTATCTCCTCGGTGCGGATCCCTGCGCTCGACTAGACCGCCTCCGTGGCGACCGCGAGCACCTCGTCGAGCGTCGTGACGCCCTGCCGCACCTTCTCCATTCCGTTTTCCATCAGTGTGCGCATCCCGTCGCTTCTGGCCTGATCCCGGATGCCGGACCCGATCTCGCCCTTGAGAATGGCGTCGCGGACGCCGCGCGTGACCGGAAAGAGCTCGTAGATCGCCATCCGCCCCTTGTACCCGGTCTGTGAGCACTCCGTGCAGCCGGCGCCGTGATGGAAGACCATGTCCCCCGCGTCCGGCAGCACCCTGTAGAACGGCTCCGCGAGCGCGGAGTCGGGCTCGTACGCCTCCTTGCAGTGGGGGCAGATCTTCCTGACGAGCCTCTGAGCTATGACGAGATTCAGCGAGGAGCAGATGAGATAGGGCTCGACCCCCATGTTGAGCAGACGGTCGATCGTCGAGGTCGCGTCGTTCGTATGCAGTGTGCTGAACACCAGGTGGCCGGTCTGGGCGGCCTTGATGGCGATCGACGCCGTCTCGAGATCGCGGATCTCGCCGACGAGCACTACATCCGGGTCCTGCCTGAGGAACGACCGAAGCGCCGCGGCGAAGTCGAGTCCGATCGCGTTGCGCGCTGCGACCTGATTGACGCCCGGGAGTTCGTACTCGACCGGGTCTTCGACGGTCATGATGTTCTTGTCCGGGGAGTTGATGTGCGTCAGGGCCGAGTAGAGCGTCGTCGTCTTGCCGCTGCCCGTCGGACCGGTCAGCAGGATCATCCCGTGAGGCTCGTGAATGGCATGCTTGATGACGTCGAGGTGCTCCGGCTCGAAGCCGAGCTCAGCGAGGTCGGTTTTCAGGTTCGCCTTGTCGAGGAGACGCATGACGACCTTCTCACCGTGGAGCGTGGGAATGGTCGAGACACGGATGTCGACCCGTCTGTTCATGATCTTCACCCGGCAGCTGCCGTCCTGCGGCAGACGACGCTCAGCGATATTGAGGCCCGACAGGATCTTGATCCTCGACGTGATCGCCCACTGCATACGCTTCGGCGGAGGGAGGATCTCCCTCAGATTGCCGTCGACACGGAGTCTCACCGAGATGGACTTCTCCCTGGGCTCGATGTGGATGTCGCTGGCTCCCTCCTCGATCGCCTGCAGGAGGATCAAGTTGACCAGTCTGATGACCGGAGCGTCGTTCGGCTCGACCGAGAGCTGCTCGGCGTCGACCTCGGCGGCCGGTCCCCCGTCCACCTCGACATCGACGATGCTCTGGATGCTCTTCTCGATGTCGAACGTCTCGCCGTAGTACTTGTCGATCGCCGCCTGGATGTCCGCAGGGTCTGCTTCCGCGGGACGTATCTCGTAGCCGGTGTTCGCCGACACGGTATCCGTGGCGATGACGTCGAGCGGATCCTCCATCGCGACCAGCAGGGAGTCGTCCTCCCGGCCGACCGCGACGAGACGGAACCGTCGGGCCATCTCCCGCGGGATGAGCCGGACGACGTGGTGGTCGATCTCCATGGAAGAGAGATCGAGCTTGTCCTGCGTCTGCGAGTCCAGGCGATCCACTCTCTAAGTCCCCGTGACAGGCCGGATTCCCGGCGATAGCAGGCTGACCCGTCCACTAAGGACTGCAATCCTCATGCCAGTCGCGGAATCGTGTGTTCGTGGGACGTAAAAGACCTGCAGGTAGGAAGTTAGGAGAGGTTACGGCGCCGGTTACAGAATGCCGCCGGAGAGGGCATCTCAGGGGCGTTCGCATCATGCATGGACGTTCCGGCCGCGCCGGCCGTCGGGGACGTTGCCGGACGCCCCCTGCCCTCGCGGGCCGTCACGAACGAGCGCACGATGACAGGGTCGAACTGCGTGCTCGAGGCGTCCTCCAGAATGGAGACGGCCTCCGCATCCGGAAGCGCGTCGCGGTACGGCCTCTTCGACGTCAGCGCGTCGTACGCGTCGGCCACGGAGAGGATCCGTGCGCCGAGCGGGATGTCGCTCCCCTTGAGTCCCTCGGGATAGCCGCTGCCGTCGAAGCGCTCGTGGTGGTGGACGACGATGTCGATGACGTCTCCCAGCTCTTCGATGGGACCGAGGATCCGGCCGGCGACGACGGGATGCTGCTGCACGGACTCCCACTCGTCGGGGTCGAGCTTCCCGGGCTTGTTCAGCACGTTCTCGCGGATGCCGATCTTGCCGATGTCGTGGAGCAGGCCCGCCAGCCAGATGTTCTGGATCTCCCGGTCGGGCAGTGAGACGTACCGTGCTATTTCGACACCGAGCTCCGCGACCCTGGCCGAGTGGCCCTGCGTGTACTCGTCCTTCGCTTCCAGAGCCTGCGCGAGGGCCTTGATGCTGCTCATGAAGAGACGCTTGACCTCCTCGTTCGCCTCGGCCAGCTGCTGGGTCCGCTCGCGCACCATCGACTCGAGGTCCCGCTGGTAGGCGCGGTTCTCCTCGACGAGCCGCTTCTTCTCGATGGCCCGCTCGACGGTCAACGCGAGCTCCGAGAGATTGAGGGGCTTCGAGAGGTGGTCGTACGCTCCGAGCCTCATGGCCTCGAGCGCGGCCTCCATGTCGGGAGCCCCCGTGATCAGTATGACGGCGATGTCCTGGTCGGTGACGCGGATCCGGCGGAGCAGCTCGACGCCGTCCATGCCGGGCATGTGGATATCGGAGAGGACACAGTCGTAGTCCTCCCTGGACAGTTCCTTGAGGGCGGTCTCCGCCTCGGACGCATCGTTCATCTCGTAGCCGTCGGCTGACAGCTTTCTTGAGATGATCTCACGGATCGGCGCCTCATCGTCGACGACCAGGATCCGGCCCTTCGTCTCGTCCACATCACGCTCCCGCGCATCGGAACCACCAGGCAGAGGACGCGCGCGTCCCCTGCTCGGGGCAAAGCAGCCACGCGAGGGTCGAATGCAATCTCTGTACCAAGGTGTGTGAACTGCGGGAAGCTCAGGTCAGCCGGTCAGGTCCTCGAGGTCCATCTCGTCCCATCGCCTGCCGCCGGGATCCCACCGGTAGAGCGTGACGGTGTCGACGTTCTCTGAATCGGAGTAGACGCGCTCGATGTTGACGTCTCCCCCGATCCTCTTGGAGTAATGGACCCTCTCGTCAACAACGAGAGGATGCACGGCCCGCTCGAGCTTCATGCGGCCCGAGGCGCCGTCGAAGACCGCGGTCTCGATGGTGAGGTGTCGTTCGGGGATCTCACGGACGCCGTGCTCGACGAGCCCGAACCGGCGCTCGATCTGGTCGAGCAGCTTCTCCCACTTCGCCTGATGCACGTCGCTTTCACTCCCTGTTGAAACCCCGCAGGAAGCCCTGCAGGCGACATGAACAACGATCACTGTATCACGTCGAGTTCGCGACCGACAGCCCGGAAGGCCGCCAGCGCGCGGTCCAGGTGCTCCCGCCCGTGCGCCGCCGACATCTGAACGCGAATGCGCGCCTGTCCGCGCGGGACGACCGGGTAACTGAAGCCGGTGACGTAGACGCCCTCATCGAGCAGGCGTCGCGCGAACGCGGTCGCGAGCCGGGCATCCTCTTCGAACCTCGAGAACATCACCGGCACGATGGGATGCGAGCCCGGGATGACGTCGAACCCCGCGTCCACAATCTCCGAGCGGAAGTACCTGGTGTTCTCCATGAGCCGGTCACGAGGCTCGGTGGTCTCCGTCAGGAAATCGATGACGGCGACCGTCGCGCCCAGAACGGTCGGCGGCACGCTGTTGGAGAAGAGGTAGGGTCGGGCCTTCTGCCTCAGGTACTCGACGATCTCCGCGTGGCCCGAGATGCAGCCGCCGGCGGCGCCGCCCAGCGCCTTCCCGAACGTCGTCGAGATGATGTCGACGCGGTCCATCACATCGTGGAGTTCGTGGGTCCCCCGGCCGTTCGGTCCCATGAAGCCCGTGGCGTGCGAATCGTCCACGAACACGAGTGCGTCGTGCTTCTCAGCGAGATCGCAGATCGCCGGGAGGTCCGCGATGTCCCCGTCCATCGAGAAGACGCCGTCGGTAACGATGAACCTCCTGCGGGCGTCGGACGCCTCTCTGAGCTTCGCCTCGAGGTCGGCCATGTCGCTGTGCTCGTAGATGAGACGACGCGCCTTCGTCAGACGGACGCCGTCGATGATCGAGGCGTGGTTGAGGCTGTCGGGAATCAGGGCGTCGTCCGGGCCGGCCAGCGGCTCGAACACACCGAGGTTCGCGTCGAAGCACGCATTGAAGAGGATCGTGTCGTCCGTTCCGAGGAACGACGAGACGGCGCCCTCGGCCTCCTTGTGGATCTCCTGCGTGCCGCAGATGAAGCGGACGGAGCTCAGCCCGTAGCCCCACCGCTCGAGCGTCCGGGCGGCGGCCTGAAGGACCCTGGGATGCGAGGTCAGCCCCAGGTAGTTGTTCGCGCAGAAGTTCAGCACCTCACCGCCGCCCCGGACCGTCACCACCGGCCCCTGCCGGGAGGTCAGAACGCGCTCCTCCTTGTAGAGCCCCGCGCGTCGCATCTCCTCGAGCTCCCGGAGCAGCTCATCTCTGAGTGAACCGTACATGGACACCTCCTGCGAAAACCGAACCTGCGTTCGGGCGATGGGTCCTCGGCCGACCGCCATCCTACATCGAATCAGCGGCCGACCCAAACCCGGCATGAGCAGTCGTTCACGTATGCCCGCTCGCGCTCCACCTGCGTCCGTGGTATCCTCTGACGGACGACCATTTCAACGGATGGACCCATCGAAAGGCCTGACGTGACGAAGAAGACCATCGAACGCATCCTGATCGTCGGCTCCGAGGGACAGATCGGAACGGAGCTCACTGCGGAGCTCCGGAACCGCTACGGCGGCGAGCAGGTGCTCGCTGCCGACATCAAGGAGACGCCGTCCGAGTCGACCGCGAAGAGCGGTCCGTACGAACGACTCGACGTCACTGATGCCGACGCCCTCGGCTCGCTCTGTCGCCGGCACGCCCCCGACGTTCTCATCAACATGGCGGCCGTCCTCTCGGCCGTCGGCGAAAAGGCGCCTCTGAAGGCGTGGCGCGTGAATGTGACCGGGCTCATCAACTCGCTCGAGGCCGCGCGGGAGCTCGGTATTGGACAGGTGCTCTGCCCGAGCTCGATCGCCGTCTTCGGGAAGTACTGCCCGCGGGAGAACACGCCGCAGGACACGGTCCTCAAGCCGTCGACCATGTACGGTGTGACGAAGGTCGCGGGCGAGCTCCTCTGCGACTACTACGTCTCGCGGTTCGGCGTCGATGCCCGCGGCCTCCGATACCCGGGCATCATCTCATCCGAGGCGCTGCCCGGCGGCGGCACGACCGACTACGCCGTCGAGATCTTCTACAAGGCCGTCGAGGAGGGCCGCTACACCTGCTTCCTCAAGGAGGACGCCTGTCTGCCGATGATGTACATGCCCGACTGCATCAAGGCGACGATCGACCTCATGACGGCGGATTTCGCCTCGCTCGAGCATCATGGTGACTTCAACGTCGCCTCGATGAGCCTGACGCCCGGCGAGATCGCTGCGGAGATCAGGAAGCATATCCCCGACTTCGAGATCACCTGCGAGCCGGACGAACGCCAGGCGATCGCCGAGAGCTGGCCGGTGTCGATCGACGACTCCGCCGCGCGCTCCGAGTGGGGCTGGGAGCCGAGCTACGACCTGGAGTCGATGACCAAGGACATGCTCTCGAAGCTCCGCGCCCGCCACAGGGCCGGGGCGCTGTACAGCCTCTAGCGCGAGCGACGCACGGAACGCAAAGCGGCCGCTCCCGGATGGGAGCGGCCGCTCATCGTTGTGGGTCGTTTGGTCGCTACATCCCGTACTTGTCGATGATGCCCTTCTTGTCCAGACCGATGATGCCGTACTTCTCCCCGACCTTCGCGAAGGCCTCGATACACTTGTCGATGTGCTCGGGCTCGTGCGCGGCCGAGAGCTGCACGCGGATGCGGGCCTGGCCCGCCGGGACGACGGGGAAGAAGAAACCGATGACGTAGATCCCCTCGGCGTACATGTCGCGCGCCATGTCGTTGGCGAGCTTTGCATTGTAGAGCATGACCGGGACGATCGGCGTGACGCCCGGTCGGATGTTGAGACCCGCCTTCTCCATGCCCTCCCGGAACTGCTTCGTGTTCGCCTCCAGCTTATCTCGCCGCTCCGTCGACTCCGAGATGAAGTCGAGGACCTTGATGGTCGCGCCGACGATGGGCGGCGCGAGCGAGTTCGAGAACAGGTAGGGGCGGGCGTTCTGGCGACAGAGCTCGACGAGCTCGCGTCGGCCGGACACGCAGCCACCCGACGCTCCGCCGAGCGCCTTGCCGAACGTCGTCGTGATGATGTCGACCCTGTCCATCACGTCGAAATGCTCGTGCGTCCCCCTGCCCCTCTTCCCGATGAAGCCGGACGCGTGCGAGTCGTCGACCAGGAGCATCGCCCCGAACTCGTCGCAGAGGTCGCACATCTCGTCGAGCGGAGCGAGGTCGCCGTCCATCGAGAAAACGCCGTCCGTGACGACCAGCATGTGACGCTTGTCCTTGTGAAGCTCCAGCTTCTTCCTGAGATGCTTCATGTTCATGTGCTTGAACGTGTCGTACTCCGCGGAGCACAGACGGATGCCGTCGACCAACGAGGCGTGGATCAGACGGTCCGCGATGATGACGTCCTCCTTGTCGAGGATCGCCTCGAAGACGCCGGCGTTGGCGTCCATACAGGACGGGAAGAGCAGCGTGTCCTCCATGCCGAGGAACGCGCTGACCTTGTCCTGGAGCTCGCGGTGGATGTCCTGGGTCCCACAGATGAAGCGGACTGAGCTCATTCCGAAGCCGCGCTCGTCGAGGATCCTGTGGGCCGCCTCGATGACGATGGGATGGTTGGAGAGTCCCAGGTAGTTGTTCGCGCAGAAGTTCAGCACCTGCTCTTGATCGGCGCCCTCAGGGTACTCGACGCGGATCTCGGCGTCCTGGGCGGAGCAGATGAAGCGCTTCTCCTTGAAGAGCCCCTTCTCCCTGATCGCCTCGATCTCCCCGGAGAACGCCTTCCTTGTCTCATCGGAAAACGCCATGGAGCGTCTACCTCCCGGTTCGGTCTACTGCATGTGCTTCCTCACGAGCTCCGCGATCGAATCGACGGTGTCGAACGTCTGAGGCGTCGCCTCCTCGTCGGGCAACGAGATGTCGTACTTCTTCTCGAGGAAGACCTTGAGTGAGACCATCGAGAAGCTGTCGACGATTCCCGATGAGATGAGCGGCGTCTCCGATGTCACGTCGACGTCCTCGTCCTCATCCACGTACTCGTCCACGATGTACTCGAGCACCACGTCCTTGATGTCGTCCATGCGTCGGTTCCTTTCCTCTCTTGCGAGCGCGCTTCTGACGGGGCGATCGGGCCGCTGTCCGACCCGGCCGTCTCCCGTTTCTCGTCTCTACTTCGCTGGCTCGTCGTCCTCGAGGGTCGACAGATCGCCGACGTCCTCGCCCCACTCGATGGCCCTCAGGTAGCGCCTGAGGATCTTGCCTGAACGGGTCTTCGGGAGCTTCTCGACGAACTCGATCTCCTGAGGCATTGCCAGCGGCGAGAGACGCTTCCTCACGAAGTTCATGATGGACAGTTCGAGATCGCCGGACGCGTCGATACCCGGGTTGAGCGTCACAAACGCCTTGACGACCTCCATGTTGACCTCGTCGGGTTTTCCCACGGCGGCGGCCTCAGCCACGGCGTCGTGCTCTATGAGGGCCGACTCTATCTCGAATGGACCGACCAGATGGCCGCCGGTGTTGATCACGTCGTCGTCGCGCCCGACGAACCAGAAGTAGCCGTCGGGGTCGACGCTCGCCCGGTCGCCGGAGACGTACCAGATATCGGTGTTCGTTCTGAGTTCGTCCTCCGTAGCGTCCTCGGACGCCCCGACGAACTTGCTCCTGTAGATATCGGGCTTGCCCCAGTAGCGCCTGAACATCGCCGGCCAGCCGGGCCGGAAGGCAATGAGGCCGACCTTCCCCGCCTCCGACAGCGGCTCGTGGGTCCTGAGATCGAGGACGGCGGCCTCGATGCCGGGGAACGGCTTGCCCATCGAGCCGGGCTTGATCTCCATGCCCGGGTAGTTGGCGATCATCATCGAACCGGTCTCGGTCTGCCAGAACGTGTCGTGGAACGTGAGGCCGTACGCCTCGTCGCTCCACACGACGGCCTCGGCGTTCAGCGGCTCGCCGACCGAGGCAAGGTGCCGGAGCGACGAGAGGTCGAACTCCTCCGCAACCCCCGTACCGCTCCGCATGAGCGAGCGGATGGCCGTCGGCGCCGAATACCAGACCGTGACGCGCTTGTCCTGGATGAACTGGTACCAGCGCTGGGCCGTGAAGCCGGCGTCGAGCACGCACTGCGTCACGCCGAGCGCCCAGGGACCGATGATGCCGTAGCTCGTTCCGGTCACCCATCCCGGGTCGGCCGTGCACCAGTAGACGTCGTCGTCCGTCAGGTCGAGGACCCAGGACGCCGTCAGCGCCTGGCCCCAGACCGAGTTGTGCACATGGAGGGCGCCCTTCGGCTGTCCCGTCGTCCCCGACGTGTAGTGCAGCACCGAGGGCGTCTCGGGGTCGGCGCGGTAGCTATCGAAGGTCTCGACGCGCGGCGCCTTCTCGACGTCGAAGAAGACCTCGCCCTCCTTGACGGAGTCCGGGTCGCCCGAGACGACCACGACGTGCTCCAGCGAGGGGAGCCGGTCCCGGATCTTGCGGACCTTCCGGGCGTGTTTCTGGGTCGTCAGGACGACGCGCGTTCCCGCGCTCTGGAGCCTGACCTCGAGCGACTCATCGCCGAACGCTGAGAAGAGCGGTTGCGCGATGCCGCCCATCTTGAGAATGCCGAGAAAGGAGAAATAGAGCGCCGGGATCTTGTCCATGAAGATGCAGACGCGGTCGCCGGGCTCGATGCCGAGATCGACCAGGTATCTGGCGAAGCCGTTCGAGAAGACCTTCAGGTCCTCGAACGTGTAGGTCCTAGGCTCCCCGGCGTGCCCTTCCCAGATGAGCGCCGACTTCTCTCCCTTGCCTCTCTCACAGATGCGGTCGGAGCACATGGCTCCGATGTTCAGGAGCTCGTCGTCCTTCCAATCGAGAACTTCCTTGGCGATGTCCCAGGAGAAGTCGCCGACACGTTCCTCGTACGAACCGATGTTGCTCAAGCCCACCCCTTTCGCCTCTCGAGGTCCAAGCTTCTCCGAAGCGCTCACCTCTCACATCTCCAGCAGCACGACGGCAACGGCGGCGCCCCGGGTGTGTGAGATCGACAGGAGCGCACGCGTCACTCCCAGCTCGTCGGCCCGCCGGCGGGCCCGCCCGCCGAGCACGACGTCGGCGCGCCCGGAGGGCTCACGCTCCACGCGGATGTCGTGCCAGCGCAAACCCTGCTCAAGCCCATGGCCGAGGGCCTTCATGGCGGCCTCCTTGGCCGCGAACCGGGCTCCCAGCGCCTCCCACGGCCTCGCCTGCGTCGCGGCGTAGGCCCGTTCGGTCTCAACGAAGAGCTCCCGGGCGAGCTCGTCCGTCAGGCGGGCGCGAAACTCGCCGAGGTCAACGATGTCGACACCGATGCCGATGACCAATGAAACGCCCCCGGGACGGCTGCTCAGTCCCGTGTGGAGCCGCTGAGACTGTACTGGGTTCGGACCCGCTATTGTACAGGTCGACCGCTGGAGGGTCAACATCGCGGCGGGAGACCCCAGACCGGGCAGATGCCGGTCCGGCGTCTGGATGAAGGAGCCGGGGGGGGGGGGGGGGGGGG
>WJMD01000174.1 GCA_014728125.1 Candidatus Effluviviaceae Genus V sp. | reverse complement strand
TCCCGAGCGATGACCGGGCACTTGACCCGCAGCAGGAAGACGACCTCGCGCGACACGCCGCTCAGCGTCTCGTAGTTCCCCTGCCCCTTCGCGATCACCAGATCGGCCCTGTCGAAGAGGTCCCTGAACGCGTCCCCGGCCTGGCTCAGGATGGTCCCGGGGACATCCCAGCCGTTGTCGATGATCCTCACGAGTTCACCCAGCCCCGCGGCCTCGGCGTCGTCTCTCGTCGCGTCGTTTATGACAGGCCGGCCGCGCACGGCGTAGGTCACCCTCTCCGCCGCCAGCTCACGGAGCAGAACCCTGTCGAAGACCGTCTCCCCCGCATTGTCTCCGATGTAGAGGATGTCCTCTGCGGACCCGGCCAGCTCTCTCAGTCTCTCCAGCCCCGCAGCGTCCAGGGGCGCATCGAGTGCACTCTCGAGCGAGCGTCTCAACGAGTCCGGCCGGAGGTCCGGATTGGAGCCGAGATCGATGATGTTCCCGGCGATGGCGATGCGGACGGCCGTCTCGAGCCGGTCGTCGCTCGCCTCGGAGAGCTGCTCGAGCTCGGGAAGGAGCTCGAGTGCGGCCTGGGTGTACGCCCTCTTGACGCCGGCGTATGGATCGGTGTCGCCGGTCGTCCTGCGGACGATGTCGTGGATGACCCGCCCCATCTCAGGCGGCGACTTCGAGAGGTCGAAGTCGGCCACGCGGGCGGAGACAGCGCGAACGACCTCCTCGTGCACCGACGGGTCGTCGGACGCCATGCGCGCGGCTCTGAGGGCCTGGTCCATGAAGCACGGAACGCAGTCGACCGAGGTTCGCATGAGGCCTCCTGTCTGTGGATGAGGGTTGGGTCAGTATACCACAGGAGGCTTCGAACCCCTCTCAGAACACGATCGACCCCCCGGAGCCGAGGGGTCGATCTACGCGCGATCGCGCGCGTAAGCCGGGCAAGCCCGGCTGCGGGGTCTCTCTACCCGCGCTGAGTGGACACCTAGGCAACCATGCCCAGGACCGTTCTCCTGGACGGCGCCGATTCGCTTCGTTTCGGCGGCGCGTCCGGGTCGGACCCGTCCAGACACCAGTCGCAGTAGTCGTAGCCCTCGTCGAAGGCCTGTGCGAGCGTGTCCGGCCGGAAACCGACCGCAGCTCCACGCTGGACAAGGTTCTCAACCAGGCAGTCCTCGCACTCCTCGTGGTGCCTGTCGTGAACGATGCCCCGCTGCGCGTCGCCCACGTAGCGAACTCCGTCGATGTCCTTGAGACGATGCGCCACTACTGATCCCCTTTCCTGACTGAAACAAGAACCTGCGGTGCGTCAGCCGCAGCCGCCTCCGGTCACCGGGCGGTACCCGGCGGTCCGGGTCGGCAGCTGCTCATACACGCAAGGTCCGTGCCGCTTGCTTCCGGCGCGGAGGTCACTGTGTAACAGCTTTCAGTGCCTTGACTTACAGGGGTCAGTATACGCGAGCGCACAGGTGAGAGGCTGTTGTTGAAGGCCCGCGCCGTCGGGTGCACCCGACGCTCCGGAGGGGTGTTTCGCGCACGCGGCTGTGGTACGGGGCTGAATCAACCGTCGGGGCAGCCCGACGGAGGGTGGGCAGACCCGACAGTCTCAAGCACCTTTGCAGTGCGTGCTCTCGAGACGGTCACTTCTCCCCGACTTCGACGAGCTCCACCAGACGGTCGACGAGCGCGGCGAACGACGCTGCTCCCGCCGTCTCGCCGGTGAGGTACGACTCCAGCCCGCCGTCATCGCCCGCGGACACCATCGCCGGGTCGATCGGGACCGATCCCAGAAACGGCGCCCCGACATCCTCGGCCATCGTCCTGCCGCCGCCGGATCCGAAGATGTCGCTCTCCTTGCCGCAGTGCGGACAGGCGAACCCGCTCATGTTCTCAACGACCCCGAGAACAGGCAGCTTGACCTTCCGCGAGAAGGCGATCGAACGGCGGACATCGCTGACCGACAACATCTGCGGCGTTGTGACGATGACGGACCCATCCGCGTCATCCACAAGCTGTGCGACGGCGAGCGGCTCGTCGCCCGTTCCGGGCGGAGAGTCGACGATCAGGTAGTCGAGACGTCCCCACTCGACGTCCTTGAGGAACTGCTTGATCAAACTGTACTTCAGGGGGCCCCGCCAGATGACCGCGTCGTCCGGCCCCGTGAGCAGGAATCCGACCGACATGACGCGGACCCCGGAGCCGGTCACGGCCGGGTTGATCGAATCCTGTGATCCCGTCACCTGAGTATCGTTGAGTCCCAGGAGCCGGGGCACGCTCGGACCGTGGATGTCGACGTCCAGGAGGCCGACGCGCCGCCCCCGCTCCCCGAGCGCGACGGCGAGTCCGGAGGCCACCGTGCTCTTTCCGACGCCGCCCTTCCCGGACAGCACGAGGATCTTGTGGTCGATCATGCAGAGCCGTCTTGCGAGCGCCTGACGGTCCTTGAAGTCCTGTTCACTCTCGCCGTCGTTTCGCGTCTTCGCTCCGCAGGACTCCGCCGAGCAATCCTCGCACGAGTTTCTCTCTTCGACCATCAGTCCTCCCCGGACGTCCCCGTCAGAATCCCCTCGACGCGCCGCCAGAGAGCATCGAGGGATGCGGCAGCGGCGCCGTCGGATGTCTCGACCACGCTCCGCCCCTCGATCTGGGCGCGTGTCACAGCAGTATCGTACGGTATGAGGCCGACGACCGGAAGCTCTTCCTTGTGACACCACTCCTCTATCGCATTCGTGACATCGAGGTTGATGTCCCATCTGTTGATCGCGACGACGACCGGCGTCCTGAGGATCCGCGACACCTCGACGACGCGCTCAAGATCGTGCTGCGCTGAGAGCGTGGGTTCAGTCACGGCCAGTGCGAGGTCGGCACCCGTGAGCGATGCGATGACCGGACACCCGATGCCCGGTGAACCGTCTATCAGAATGAGACCGGCCCCGCACCGGGCCGCCTCCGCCCGCGCTTCGCGGCGCACAACGGTCACGAGCTTGCCGGAGTTCTCCGCTCCAGGTCGCAGTCGCGCGTGGACCATCGGGCCGGCGGGCGTGTCCGAGACGAACCACTCTCCCACATCCGTCTCCTCGAACCGTACGGCGCCGGCGGGACAGACAAGCTCACCCACGCCACACCCTTCGCACGCGTACGCGTTCACGGAGGCCTGGCCGTCCTCGAGCGTGATCGCGCCGAAACGGCACGCCTCGACACAGCGGCCGCACCCGGCACAGGCCGAGGCGTCGACGACGGCGAGGAACCCGGCCGAGAAGACCTCGCGCCGCCGCCTCTCGGGCGACAGCACGAGATGAAGATCGGCCGCGTCGACGTCACAGTCGGCCAGTACGATGTCGTCCGCGAGCGCGGCGAGCGAGGCGACGACGCTCGTCTTGCCGGTTCCGCCCTTGCCGCTGGTCACGACGAGCTGCTTCATCACCTGCCCCCGATCACCCGTGCTTCGTCCAGAGCACGCTGCACCCTGTTCATCTCTGCAGCGTACTCCCGGTCGGACCGCACCGGATGCTCACCCCTCGAGCACATCTCCGCGATGATCCTCTCTTCCAGGAAGCTCCCGACCACCTCCAGCCCGTGTTCTTCCGCCGCCGCCTCGCCCCGACCAGAGCCGTCGTCCTTGTTGATGACAACGCGGGCGGGACGCCCCAGATCGGCGACGAGCTCAGCCGCCAGCGAGAGGTCGTGAAGCCCGAAGGGGGTCGGCTCGACGACCAGGAGCACCCGGTCGACGGCGGAGAGGGTCTCGACGACGGTGCACGACGTGCCGGGCGGCGCATCGAAGACGGTCAACGAGGTGTCGGGTGCTCGCGCGATGACGTCCCGCAGAAGCGGCACGGGCATTGCCTCGCCGACGGTCAGCCGGCCGTCCACGAATCTCACTGAATCCGACGCGCCCATACGAACCAGGCCCGTCTCGCGCGGCTCCTCGCTGATCGCTCCGGCGGCACAGACCAGCGAGCACGCCCCGCACGCGTGACAGAGCTCGGGGAACGTCATCACCCTCCGTCCCGCGACCGCCAGCGCGTTGAACCGGCATGTCTCGGCACACGCTCTGCAGAGCGTGCACGAGTTCTCGTCGATCACTGGAACGGTGGTCGTCGACGGTGTCACGGCCTCGATCTCGGGCCGAAGGTAGATGTGCCCGTTGGGTTCCTCGACGTCGCAGTCGACGTATGCCGTGGAGCGTCCCGCCGCGCGTGCCGACAGAACCAGCCCCGTCGCGATCGTCGTCTTGCCCGTCCCGCCTTTTCCGCTCGCCACTGCGACGCGCACGCTCTCCTCCGGTCAAACGTGGGGCGCGGCCGGCCGCGTTGGACCGCCCGCGCCCTCGCCGTCATTCGTTGGACTCCGATTCCTCGAGCTCGGAGAGCCGCGAGTGAATGTCCCTGAGCGCATCCTCGAGACGCCCGGCCTCGGCCCTGAGCGCCTCCGTCTCCTGCTCCGGGGTCGGCGCCTGCGGCCCGGCATAGGCCGGTCCGTAGGCCGGCGCCCCGTAGCGCGCCCATCCGGGCAGGCCGGTCGCGTAGTACATGTGACGATAGCCGCGGCCGCCTCTGCCGCCCCGACCCCGACCGTACCAACCGCCGCCGGGCGCCGCGTTCATGTATCCCGGGACACCGTAGCCGGCACAGTAGCCCGCTCGGCGACCCGTCATCGGTCCCTGTCCCATCGGTCCAGTTCCGTCTCCGCGTGGCATTCCACTACCTCCCTTGCTGTGTCGTTCACCTTCCGTCCGTGTAGGAATCGACCGCGGCCCGCACTGTGCCGTCGACCCCGAGAACGACCTTGATCCCGGAGCCCTCGAGCACGCGCTGGGCGTTCGGTCCGAGCCGTCCCGTCAGGACGACGTCGGCGCCCGCGTCCGCGACGCGCTGCGCCGTGGTCACACCCACACCCGAGCGACCCTGTGCGTTCGCCGTGTTGTCGATCGCCGTGTGCTCTCCCGAATCCGTGTCGAAAACATGGAGCCATGGTGCGCGCCCGAACCGCGCGTCGACCGCGCTCGACTGATCGGCACCCGTCGAAGTCACTGCTATCTTCATCGTCTCCTGCCTCCTCCCCCGACGCCGCCGCCGCGACGTCTTCGTCTCTTGCCGCCGAAGCCGCGGCGGCAGCCGGGCAGCGAGAAGCGCGGGTCTCCGAGCGTGCCCTCGATGAAGGCCCGCGCCACCTCGTCGGCTGTGCCGGTCACCCAGGGAACGACCCGCGTCTCGCTCCCGGCCAGGATGCGGGCGAGCTCGGCAGACAACGCTCCGCAGATGAGCACGTCGACGCGGGCGCCTCTTACGGACGCGCCCACCTCGGCAGCGCTCGCCCGCGCCAATCGTCTCGTCTCGGTCCTGTCCGGCTTTCCGTCCTCGAACTCGATGACGAGCAGGCGCTCCGCCGCATCGAGGACAGGTGACACATGCTCGTTCCAGATCGGGATGCCGACACGCAAATCATGAACCTCCGGTCATACAATACAGCAGAGACCGTGCCGAATCAGCGGAGCGGCGCTCGCGACGCACGCAAATGACTAACTTATAAGGCTTTACCGAGCATCAGACGGAGGGGGTGCTGCCGGTGAAGAGCGGAGGCATGATGCACTAGTGCAACCCACAACAGGGCATATATTGCAGGCACGCAACCCAGCGGGTTCACACGCAGCGGCGGTCCGGCGCGACTCGCAGGCACGGGGCTCGGACCGGACATCACGCGGGCGGCTCGATATCCAGCTTCTTCATCTTGCGCCAGAGCGTCGTCTTGTGGATCCCGAGCTCCCGCGCGGCGGCCGTCCGGTTCCATCCCGTCTTCGCCAGTGTGCGGACGATGAGATCGCGCTCCGCGTCGTCGAACGATGCCGGTTCGGGCCGTCCGCTCCGTCCGCGGACCGACTCCGGCAGATGGCGCGCGCGGACCGTACTGCCCCGGGCCATGATGAAGGCATGTTCGATGACGTTCTCGAGCTCGCGCACATTGCCGGGGAGCTCGGCCCGCATCAGGAGCGAAAGGGCCCCGGGCTCGATGCCGGTGATTTCCTTGCCCTTCAGGCGCCGGAACCGCTCGATGAAGTGGTCGACGAGATACGGGATGTCCTCGCGGCGCTCCCGGAGCGGCGGGAGTGTCATCGGGAAGACATTAATGCGGTAGTAGAGGTCCTGCCTGAACTCGCCGCTCTCGACCATGCCGGCGAGGTCGCGGTTGGTGGCGGCGATGACGCGCGCGTCAGACGACTCGGGCCGGGAGGCCCCGACCGGATCGAAGCTCCCGTCCTGAAGTACGCGGAGCAGTCGTGACTGGAGGTTCGGCGAGACGTCACCGATCTCGTCCAGGAAGATCGTCCCCCCTCGGGCGCGCGCGAAACGGCCCTCACGGTCGCCTCTCGCGCCGGTGAACGCTCCGGCCTTGTGCCCGAAGAGCTCTGACTCGAGGAGATTGTCGGGCAGGGCGCCGCAGTTCACGACGACGAACGGCCCATCGCTTCTCGGACTGAGATCGTGGATGGCCCGGGCCAGCAGCTCCTTGCCGGTGCCGCTCTCACCGAGGATAAGCACGGTGCTCATGCTCTCGGCGACGTCCGGGAGCAGCTCGAAGATCTCCCGCATCGGCCGGCTCCCGCCGACCATGTCGCCGAGCCCTCTTCTTCCGCGAAGTTCCTTCCGAAGGGTCTCCTCGACCGACAGGTCCCGGAACGTCTCGACTCCCCCGACCACCTCGCCGTCCGCGTCCCGGAGCAGCGCGGTCGAGACCGCGATCGGCTTTCGCTCACCCTCGGATGTCACGATGAAGACCCTGCGGTTGAGCATCCTCTCCCCCGTCCGCATCGTCTCCTTGAGGGCGCAGGCCGACTCGCAGATGCTTGTCCGGAAGACCTCCCAGCACGGACGGCCGATCGCCTCGTCACGCGGCGTGCCGGTGATCTCCTCGGCGGCGCGGTTGAACGAGGTGATGCACCACTCGCCGTCCACCGTGAAGACACCCTCGGCGATGCTGTCGAGGATCACGCCGGCCGCGTCGACTGGCGGCTGCACCTCCCGTTCGCGATGGCCGCCCTGCACCGGCGACATGCCGCGCTCCGGTCTGTCTCGTTCGTTGTCTGCCATCGGCACTCCTGCGCAGAGGGTCAGTGGCCTCGACGGGACCGTTGCACCCATGCAACCTCCATCTTAGGAGCGCGGCAGTCCCTGTCAAGGAACTTGGGCGCACGACGTGAAGCAGGGACATCACGTTATCGAGCGACACTCGGGAAACGCTCATTGACTCAAGTGAAAGCCTGTGGTACCCTGAGGTGCCCTCAGGGCGGGCGGCGTATCGTTCGCCGGGGCGACCGCGCGAGTGCGCGGCCCACAAGCGGCCTTGAGCCCATCAGGGAGGTAGCCATGCGTTGTTGTGTCGTTCTTACGCTCATCGCGCTCGTCTCGCTCGCGGCCCCGGTCAGTGCTCAGATGTACCTTGAGCTCGGCGTGGCCCCCATCCGCTTCGACATTCCGGCGGACGGCTCTGAGTGGCACGAGCTCCACCCGAACTTCTGCGTCGTTCACACACAGGAGAGCTACGACGACAACGGCGACGGTGTCGTCAGCGTCTGCGACAACATTGTGATCGGAGGCGTCACGTACCACGTCGACTGGGCCGGACCAACCTACTACATGGTCGATCTGGGTACCGGCGAGCCGTGGTTCGTCGAGCCGGAAGACCCGCAGGCCTCCGGCGATCCGACGGGCCAGATGTGGCACGTCGTCGCGGGTCCCGAGTTCTGCATGTACTACCCGGTCGAAGGCTGGGAGGACAACGGCGACGGTGAAGTGACCGCATGCGACAACGTTCTCGTCGGCGGTCGCTGGTGGCACATCGAGGAGGTCCGACTGGACATCACCGTCACAGAGGCCGGCAGTCCCGTCGAGCAGAGCACCTGGTCGAGGCTGAAGTCTTTCTTCGGTTTCTAGACCAGCCCTGGATCCTGTGAGTCCACCGAGCGCCCGGTCATTCGGCCGGGCGCTCGGTCTGTTCTCCTCCCTCCATCAGACAGCCCCAGCCCTTCGTTGTCCGACAGTGAACCATCGTTCGGCTCTGCACGACGAACGCCGGAAGGGCACGCAAACTGCACCTTGCGCTCCCGGAGGCACTTCTGTACGTTGACCGGTGGTCGGTCGGCGGGTCGACGACGGACCGAGGGCGCGCAACTGGCGCGCGGGAGGAGGGAGACATGATGCGAGTGATGATCGTCTGCGGAGCTGCTCTTCTGGTGCTGGCCGCGGGGGCGGCCGCCCAGGAACCGATGGTGCTCGAGTATCAGGGCATCCGGGCGGACAACTCGTGGCCCGATGACGGCTCATTCTGGCACACACTGCATCCGGCCTCGAACTTCTGTGAGGACGTCGAGCAGACCGGGCACGACGACGGCAATGGCGACGGATCCATCGATGTGTGCGAGAGCATCCAGTTCGGCGGTGAATGGCACCACATCGACTGGGTCGGGCCGACCTACCTGCTGCGCTCGATGGAGGGACGCGTCGACATCTACCTCGAGCCGTTCTCCGGGCGCCAGCACACATACCACGAGGTCTACCCGAACTACTGCACAGAGGTCGTGACGACCGAGCCGATCGAGTTCGTCTGCCAGGAGGTGTTCATCGAGGCTCCCCCGGAGCACGCCGGCTGGTGGCACGTCGAGGACATCAAGCTCAACATTCGGACGACACCCGAGTCGCCGGTCGAGGACGGTACCTGGACGAAGATCAAGAGGTTCTTCCGCGACATCTTCTAGCAGAGCACAACCAGCCCGAACATGAAGAGACCGCCCGGCACGCTGTGCCGGGCGGTCCCTGTATCTGTATGCGGCCGACTCGGATCCGTCACTCTCCGTCGTCGTTCTTCACCATGGGCCCTCCGATACTGCGCCACCCCTCGAGTCCCTCGTAGAACCGCTCGACGAAGAGGAAGCCCTTTCTCGCTGCAATCGTCGACGTGCGCCGGCTCCTGATGCAGTCGGGACCGTAGCAGTAGGTCACGATCGGGTCGGTCGTTCGATCGAGTTCGGGCCAGTGCTCCGCGATGTAGATATCGAGCGAGTCGTCGAAGAGCCGCGAGGTCAGGTTGACCGAACCGGGAATGTGTCCTCTGCGGTGGTCGCTCCAGTGTCTGACATCGAAGAACGCGAAGCCGGGCGGCGGCGTGTCCGGCGCGAACCAGCGACGTTCCCGCGCCAGTCGTTCGCGGAGTTCCGTCGCGCCGATGGTCCTGACGACCGGCAGTCCGTCGTCGGCGACCCAGGCGTTCCATCCGTCATCGTACAGGCGGACGCGCTCCACGCCCGCGCGTCTGAGGAGATAGTACATGAGGGCGCCGTCCGCGAGGCCGTCCCCGTGGACGATGAACTCCCACGAGAGGTCCACCGGGCTCGAGGGTCGGGGACCGAAGCGGGACAGCATCCGGCGCGACGCCTCCGGGCTCATCAGGACGGCGTCCTCGATGAAAGCGGCCGGATCGAGCGGGAGGCTGTGCGGAATGTGCCCGGAGCGGGGAGCGGCGGCGCTGCCCTCCCACGCCTCGCGGCCGCGGGCGTCGATGATCTCGCGCCCCGCAACGCCGCACGAGACGGCG
>WJMD01000173.1 GCA_014728125.1 Candidatus Effluviviaceae Genus V sp. | reverse complement strand
CTCTCCCGCGCCTCGGGCGCCGACGCGGTTCTCAGGTACAGAAAACGCGATCCGTTCGACAGCATCGCCGTTCGCGTCCTCAGGCGACCGTACCGCGCCTCTCGGCGGCTCGTGTCCAGGTATCTGGAGACACTCTCGCCACTGGGCGCGGACACCGCGTACAGAGTTCCTCGTTTTCATCTCAGTGACACCGACCGACGACGCGGGGACGAGCGCCTCGCCGACGCCGGACTCGGCGACAGCCCGCTGCTCGTCGTCGCTCCGGGGGCCGTGTGGGAGACCAAGCGCTGGCCGGCGGACCGGTTCGCAGGGGTCGTCGGTGAGGCGGCTGCCAGGTGGGACCTTCGGCCGGTAGCGATCGGCGCCTCCGTCGAGCGGGACCTGGCCGAGACGGTCGTCTCCGCGGTTCCCGGCGCGTGGAACGCGGCCGGGCTTCTCTCGCTCGGTGAGTCGGCCTCGGTCATCGCCAGGGGACGCCTCTACGTCGGG
Organism: Candidatus Effluviviaceae Genus V sp.; assembly: GCA_014728125.1. Classification (NCBI taxonomy): domain Bacteria; phylum Candidatus Effluviviacota; family Candidatus Effluviviaceae; species Candidatus Effluviviaceae Genus V sp. Next base: position 12,557 of record WJMD01000173.1, on the reverse strand, counting down.
AACGACAGCGGCCCGACCCACATCGCTCGCGCCGTCGGCACCCCGACGGTGGCCGTCTTCGGTCCGACCGACCCCGGTCAGTTCTCCTTCGAGGGTCACGAGCTCGTCTACACCGATCTTCCGTGCAGCGCCTGCTCGTTCTACGGCGGCAGGCGCTGCAGGGAAGGGCACTGGGACTGCATGCGGTCGGTCCGTTCCGCTGACGTTCTCGGAGCGATGGAACGGCTCCTCGAAGATCGGGAGACCTGAGGTATGCGCATCCTGGTGGTACAGACGGCGTTCGCCGGCGACGTCCTGCTGACGGTGCCGCTTCTGAGGGCGCTTCGTTCGCTCCCCGGGACGGACCGGCTCGCGGCGCTCGTCACGCCCGCGGGCGCCGCGGTGCTCGAGACGCAGACGCTCGTCGACGAGTTCATCATCTACGACAAGCGCGGCGGCGACCGCGGCTCCCGGGGCCTCGTCCGGGTAGCGCGGGCGCTTCGCTCGTTCGGTCCCGACGCGGCTGTCGTGCCGCATCGTTCGTTCAGGAGCGCCCTGCTCTCGTTCCTCTCGGGCGCCGGGCGACGTATCGGCTTCCGGACGAGCGGGGGGCGCGTCCTGTTGACGGACGTCCTTCCGTACGACGCGGGCCGTCACGAGGTCGAGCGCGTCGCGTCGCTCGCCGGTCCGCTGGGCTCGTCCGGTGCCGTGACGCCGGTTCCCTTCTCCCTCGAGGTTCCGGACGCGGGCAGGAACGAGGTAGCGGACCTTCTCTCCTCGACCGGCGTGGCCCAGGGGGCACGCGTCGTCTCGGCCGCACCCGGCAGCCGATGGGCGACGAAGCGGTGGCCGCCCGAACGGTTCGCGGCGGCACTGACGGAACTCGCGGCGCGGCTCGATGCGGCGCCCGTGCTCATAGGGAGCGCCGACGATGCGGCGGCGGCCTCCGAGGTGCTCGGAGCGGCTGAGCGCGATGTCGTGGACCTGACAGGGCGTCTGACGGTGGCGGGGTGGCTGGCGCTCGTCGAGCGCTCCGCGGTGCTTCTCTCGAACGATTCGGCCGCCCAGCACGTGGCGGCCGGGGTCGGGACGCCGGTGGTGTCGGTCTTCGGACCGACGGTCCCGGCGCAGGGCTTCGGTCCCTATGGGGAGTCGGGCCGGGTGGTGGAGGCCGAGCTGGCCTGCAGGCCGTGCGGACGACACGGCGCCGAGCGGTGCCCCGTTGGAACGCAGGAGTGCATGCGGAACGTGCCAGTCGAGGCGGTCGTCGATGCGGCGCTCGCCCTCGCGGCCCGACGCTCGAGCGACCGGAGGCGCTCGTGAGGGCGGTTCTGGTGAACTCGATGCGGGGCATGGGCGGCGGGGAACGCTGGGTCCTCGAGGTCGCCGGCGGGCTCTCCGAGCGGGGACACGACGTCTCGGTGGCGGGTCGGCGCGGCGGCCGTCTGGCCCGCGAGGCCCGGGAGATGGGGATCCCGACGATCGAGGTCCCCATGTCGGGCGACGCGGACGTCGTCTCCGTGGCGCGCCTCGCGGTCTGGATCCGGCGCACCGCCGCGGACGTCGTCAACGTTCAGATCAAGAGGGCCGTGAGACTGGGGGCGGCCGCCGCGGCGTTCGGTGGGCGTCCCGCGGTCGTCGAGCGGCGGGGGCTAGAACTTCCGGTCGAGCCCTCGACGCTCGACCGGCTCGTCTACGCGCGCTTCGTGGACCACGTGATCGTCAACGCCGAGGCCATCGGTCGCGGGCTCCTCGAGGCGGAGCTCGTTCCCCCCGACCGTCTGTCGGTCATCCCCAACGGCATCGACCCCGCGCGCGTCGAAGGAGGTGACGGCCCCGGCTTCCGCGGTCGGTTCGGCATCGGTGCGGAGGCGTCCCTCGTCCTCTTCGCGGGGCGGCTCGTCGGGGACAAGAGGCCGTTCGACGCACTCGACGCGTTCGCCCGCGTCGCCCGGCGCCGGTCGGACGTCCGGCTGGTGATCGTCGGTGACGGGCCGCTCGAAGAGCCGATGCGTGCGCGCGTCGACCGGGAACTCGAGGGACGCGTGACGTTCTGCGGGAGACTGGACGGTCTCCGCGACGCGCTCGCCGCGGCCGACGTTCTCATCGTCAGCAGCCGTCGCGAGGGCATGCCGCATGTCGTGCTGGAGGCGATGGCCGCCGGGACACCGGTTGTGGCGACGGCGGTGTCCGGGATCCCGGAGATCATCGAGGACGGCGAGACGGGCGTGCTGTCGCCTCCGGGCGATGTGGCGGCGCTGTCGAGTCGACTTCTGGACCTGCTCGACGATGAGGGACGCCGCGTGGGGCTCGCCCGGTCCGCCCGGCGCGTGGTCGAAAGCCGGCACCGTCTCGACCGGATGCTCGACGAGGTGGAGGAGCGGTTCGCGACGGAGGCTGCTCGCGTCCGTGCAGGGAGGGACAGGTGAAGGAACGCGAGTTCCATCCGGGATCGGTCCGTTCGATCCTCGTTCTCCGACTCTACTTCATCGGGGACGTCCTTCTGTCGACGCCCGTCCTGGCGGCGCTCCGGGACACGTTCACGGATGCGCGGATCACCGTCGTGCTGAAGAGAAGGGCGGCCGAGGTCCTCGAGCGGAATCCCGACGTCGACGAAGTGCTCCTCTACGATGCCGTGCCGGGCTACCACAGTCCCGTGTGGACCGCCCGCTTCGGACTCGGGCTCAGACGACGCCGCTTCGATCTCGCGGTCGACCTGACCGGGGACTTCAGAAGCTCGTGGATGCTCGTCGCGGCCGATCCGGCCTACCGCGTGGGGTTCAACCACGCCGGGCTGGGGTTCCTGCTCGACCGGAGCATCCCGTACAGGGCCGACGGCCACGTGGTCGATCATCTTCTCAAGGCCGCCGCGCTCGTCGGGGCCGAGACCGACCGGACCGAGCCCCGAATCCACCTCGCCGAGGGCGAGCTCCGGACGGCGAGCGATCTCGCCGGCGGCGGGGGACCGTACGTCGCGATGGCGCCGGGAGCGAACAACCCGCTCCGCCGATGGCCCGCGGAACGCTACGGCGGGCTGGCTCGGCGCGCGCTTGAGTCCCATGGCCTCCGGACGATCTTCGTCGGCTCGCCGACAGACCGATCCCTGTGCTCGCGGGCGGTGTCGGCGTCGGATGGGACCGGGGTGAGCCTCGCGGGACGGACCTCCCTCAGGACGCTCGCGGGACTCCTCGGCCCGGCGCGGGCGTTCGTGGGAAGCGACAGCGGACCGCTCCACATCGCCGCCGCGGTCGGCACGCCGGTGGTCGGTCTGTACGGTCCGAACACGCCCGACCGCTTCAGCCCCCGCGGCGCGCCGGCCGAGGTCGTCGCGCGCCGTCCGCCCTGCAGTCCGTGCGGCCAGCGGCGGTGCACGAGAGACGCGGGGCCCTGCGTGGAGGCGATATCCGTCGACGAGGTCGAAGCGGCGCTCGACAGGCTTCTGGCTCGAACCAAGGAGCACTGATGCAGCCGCTTCCGGACATCATCTGCGTCTCGACCAATCACTGGACGGGGCTACCCACGAGCAAGCAGCACCTGATGTCGCTCCTGAGCCGGCGCGTCCGTGTGCTCTACGTCGACCCCCCGATCGACGTCTTCTCGGCGCTGGGGCGGCGCCGCCGCTGGTCGAAGTTCAGAGGACTCCGGAAGGTAGCGAACGGCCTGTGGGTGCTCTCGCCGCTCCTCGTCGACAACCGCTCATCGCGGCGCGAAGCGGCTCTGAGGAGGCTCATCCGCGTCATCGCCGGCGCGGCCGACCGGCTCGCCATCCGGCGGCCGGTGCTCTGGACGTTCGACCCGGAACACGCCGTCTTCGTCGGGACTCTCGGAGAGCGTCTGGCCGTCTACCAGGCGGCCGACGATCCGGCAGCCTTCTCCGGGGACCCGGCCGCCACCGCCGAGGGGGAGCGGCGGCACATCGAGGCCGTCGATCTCGTCTTCGCTGCGTCGGAGCTTCTGACGTCCGAGCGGGCGTGGTCGGGCAAGGCGCGCAGGCTCGCGAACGCGGCCGACGCATCCCACTTCGGGCGGGTCCTTGAGTGGTCCGGGGAAGCGGCTCCCGAGGACGTGCTCGCCGCCGTCCGGCGGGCAGGGCCGAGGCCGCACGATCTGCCGACCGATGCTCCGATCGTCCTCTACGGCGGCGCCGCGTACGAGTGGTTCGACGAGGACCTGCTGGCGGCCGTCGCCGAACGCCGCCCGGAGCTCCGCTTCGTTCTCGTCGGACCGGTCTGCCGGCGCGTCGCGTCACGGCGCCTTCCGCGCAACGTGTTGATGCTGGGGAGAAGAAGCTACGACGTGTTCCCGAGATACGTCGCGGCGGCAGACTGCGCCGTGATACCGTGGAGGCGGGGTGTCTTCTCGGAGCACGCGGACCCCATCGTGCTCTACGAACTCCTGTTGTGCGGCCTGCCCGTCGTCGCGACGCCGTTCCCCGCCGCCAGGGAGCGCGGACAGCTTGTCCGGACGGCGGACGAGGTAGGGGCGTTCGCGGCGTCGCTCGACGCGGCGCTTGAGCGAGACGGGGTGCGCGAGGCGGTCGAGAGGATCGCCTTCGGTCTCGAGAACACGTGGGAGGACCGTGCGCAGGAGGCGGCGTACGTGATCGAGGCGTTGCTTGAGAAGAGGGAGTACCGCAGCTGACGGATGCCGTCCCCGGACGGTGGGACCCCGGTGAAGAGGAGACAGCGTGCAGTCACCGCCGCGCATCGAGCGGTTCCTCGACACGACCGAGTTCCTCGGCGTCGTGGTCCTGTTCGGCGGTCTGGCGCATTCCGAGGCGCTCAAGTCGACGGGTCTCCTGCTGGCGGTCGCCGCTCTCGCGGCCAGGCTGGCGCTCGGTTACCGACCCGGCTGGCTCCGCCGTCCCGCGATCTGGGCGGTCGGTCTCATCGTGATCACGAGCGCCCTCTCGGTCGCCTTCGCGGACGCCGGACTCAGGCGGCCGCAGGAGCTCCTGACGGTCGCCGCCATGGTCTCGCTCTTCCCTCTCGGGACCGACGTGTGCACGTCGCGCCGTCGGGTCGTCGTGCTCGGCGCCGCGCTCCTTATCGGGACGAGCGCGGGCATCGCCGTCTCGCTCTGGTCGCCCGGTCTGCGCGAGGGACGCTTCGGTCTGCCGTCGCTCCCAAACCCCATCGTTGCCGGAGAGTATCTGGCGGGCGTTCTCCCGGTGGCGGCGGCGCTGGCGATGTCGCGGGGCGTCGGCCGTCCCGGCCGCGCGCTCGCGTGGCTCGTCGCGGCCTTCTCTGTGACCGCGCTCTGGTTGACGCAATCGAGAGGTCCGCTGCCGGCTGCGGCCCTCGGGCTCGCCGTGCTGCTGTCGTGCCACGCCCGGCGCTTCTGGGTGGCGGCCGCGGTGCTGGTGCCGGCGGTCGTGGTGGCCGTGTCCCTCAGTGTCGCGATCCCCTCGTCGCGGCTCATCGGGACGCGTCTCGAGAGGGCGATCCGCATACGCTCCGGCATCTGGTCGCAGACGATCGACCGGATCGCGGAGCGGCCGATCACGGGACACGGTGTCGGAACGTACGGATCGCTGAAGGTCGGCGTGAGCGACGGCGCTGGTCACCGGTACACGTCGCATGCCCACAGCGTCGCGCTGCATCTGCTCGCCGAGCGCGGTGTGCTTGGGCTCGCGGCCTTTCTGCTCTTCTGCGCTCTGTCCCTGAGGGACGTCGCCGCCGCCGTCCGCGCCGCGCACCCGCGCGATCTCTATCCTGCGGCCGCGTGCCTTGCCGGCGCTGTCGCTCTTCTGATCGCCGGGCTGTCGCATCTGACGGTCTGGGCGGAGCCGGGGTTCCTGTTCTATGGTATGCTGGGGATCGGAACATGTGCTCTGGGGTCCGGGAGGAAGCTGTGAGGCGTGGGACAGGCGGGGGACGTCCGGCGGCGTTTCTCGACCGCGACGGCACGCTGTCCGTTGAGCGGGGCTACGTGACCGATCCGGACGATCTGTCGCTCGAGCCGTCGGCCGCCGGCGCGGTCAGGCGGCTCAACGAGGCCGGCGTCGCCGCCGTCGTCGTGAGCAACCAGGCCTGCGTCGCGAAGGGGCTCCTGACCGAGGAGGGGCTCGCGGCCGTTCACGACCGGCTCGTCGAGCTGCTTGCCGAGAGAGGAGCGGTGCTCGACGGCGCCTACTACGCACCGAACTACAACGATGCCGCGATCCCGGCCCTCGAACGCGATCTCACCTGGAGGAAGCCCGGGACGGGGATGGTCGAGGCGGCCGTGAGGGACCTCGGCCTGGACCTCGCCTCGAGCGCCGTCTTCGGCGATCAGCCCACGGATCTCGGGCTCGCGCGCAACCTGGGTATCCCGGGCGTCCTGGTGCGGACCGGGCGGGGCGAGGTGACGGAACGCGAGGACAAGGGCCCTGTCACGCACGTGTCGTCGGACATCGGACGGGCGGTCGACTGGTTCCTGTCAGAACTCGGAGTGCGGCCATGACACGCGGAACCGCATGCGCTCTGTTCATGCTTGTGTTGCTGGCGGCCGCCGCGCCGGTCCGGGGCACACAGCCTGCACTCGGTCCCGACGGGAGTCTGCGGGCGCCGCCGTTCGGCGTCGGCGAGCGGATGACGTTCGACCTGACCTACGGCTTCATCACGGCCGGCAAGGCGGTCATGTCGATACCGTCGACCGAGGTTGTGTCCGGCTACCCGTGCTACCACATCGTCTCGATCGCCGAGTCCGTGCCCTGGTTCTCCACGTTCTTTCGGGTCCGCGACGTCGCGGAGTCCCATCTCGATGTCCGGGAACTCGTCACGAGACGGTTCGAGAAGAGCCTGAGCGAGGGAGACTATCGGGCGCACGACCTCGTGCTCTACGACCAGGAACGGCACATCGCGGTCTACCCTGAGCGCGACGGAAGGGTCGTGCCGCTCTCGCTCGACGCGCAGGACATCCTGACCTCGCTCTACTACGTGCGCATGATGGACCTCGAGGTGGGCACGCCGGTCTTCATCGAGAACCACGCGGACAAGAAGAACTACCCGCTTCGCATCGACGTGCTCGAGCGCGACCGCATCAGTGTGCCGGCAGGCACGTTCGACTGCATCGTCGTCGAGCCCGTCATGCGCGTCGCCGGGCTCTTTCGGCACAAGGGCTCGCTGCGCGTGTGGTTGACCGACGACGACCGGCACGTCCCCGTGCTCATGCGGAGCAAGGTCGTGATCGGGTCGATCTCAGCGGAGCTGACATCGTACACGCCGCCTCAGAGCTGGAGCGGGGCGGTCGGGGAGGGACCATGACATCGCGATACAGTGAGATCGATCTCTCGGGCATCAGGACCGTGTCGATCAAGGAGCGGGGCGGCCTGGTCCGTGTTGAGTCGTTCGTTTCGGCCGCCGAGCCGGACGAGAGCTTCGACCGCATCGTCGACAGCTTCCCGGACATTCTCGCAGGGGCCGACTTCCGAGCGGCCGTCGACGCCGTCGCCCGGGTCGCGGAGGCCCGCGGAACCGTCGTGCTGATGTTCGGCGCGCACGTCATCAAGTGCGGGCTCTCCCGTCTGGTGATCGATCTGATTGAGAGGGGCATCGTGTCGGCCGTGGCGACCAACGGCGCCGGGGCCATCCACGACGCCGAGATCGCGATGTGGGGCATGACGTCCGAGGACGTTGCGGCGAATCTCGCGAACGGCACGTTCGGGACCTGCAGGGAGACTGCGGAGTTTCTCAACGGCGCGGCGGATGAAGCCGCCGAGGAGGAAGCGGGCTTCGGGGAGACGGTCGGTCGGAGGATAGCCGAACGCGAGGCGCCGCATCGCGACGCGTCGATCTTCGGTCGGGCCTGGGAACTCGGGGTGCCGGCTACAGTGCACGTGGCGCTGGGAACCGACATCGTCCACGAACACGCCTCGGCCCACGGGGCCGCGATCGGGGATGCCAGTCTGCGCGACTTCCGCATTCTGGCCGACGTCGTGTCGCGGGTCGACGGAGGGGCCGTGATCAATGTCGGATCGGCCGTCATCCTGCCGGAGGTCTTCCTGAAGGCGCTCGCCGTGGGGCGGAACCTGGGGCGCATTGAGGGGAGCTTCACCGCCCTGTCGCTCGACATGAACGAGCCCTACCGGACGACGATGAACGTCGTCCGGCGACCGACCGCGCAATCTGGTATGGGCTTTGCACTTAGAGGGCGCCACGAGATGCTGCTGCCGCTGTTCCGGGCGGCGCTCCTCAGAGCTCTGGCCACCGGGGGAGAGGCACCGGAATCACGTTGACAGGGCACAAAGCTTGTGATACAATAGCATTGACGGTAGCGAGCCGTTAGAACAGCCGGAACTGACAGCATCGAAAGGACTCGCATAGCGCGACTGCTAAGGGTTTCTTGAGAGACTGACACCTGTTCGCGAGCGTTCCCATCAAGCGCATGCTTCCATGTGCCGGAGCGCTCCACTGGACCGGACGCGCCCTTAGCAGCCAGCGGACGACATGATCCACGATCCGATGGCCGGGTGCGACCGAGAGTCGACGCCCGGCTTTCTTGTGCAACTGCCCGCCGGCGCGAGACCGTCAGGAGCGACTGGACCGTGTACTTCGTCGACGAGCGATTCGGGTACGGGACCATCGAGGACTACGCCAGGGGGCGGAGTGAGAACCCCCGCGTGACCCGCGGCGTGTTCTACCAGCGCTTTCTGAAGCGTCCGTTTGATTTTCTCGCCAGCCTCGTCGGACTCGTTCTGCTCTCGCCCGTCTTTCTCGTGATCGCCATCCTCGTCAAGCTGGACTCACCGGGGCCCGTCTTCTTCAGACAGATCCGCGTCGGCAAGGAAGGAACCGAGTTCTGGTTCTACAAGTTCCGCTCCATGGTCCAGGACGCCGAGCGCTTGAAGCAGGAGCTCATGCACCTGAACGAGCTCGAGGGGCCGGTCTTCAAGATCAGCGAGGACCCGAGGATCACCAGAACGGGACGCTTCCTGAGGCGGACCAGTCTCGACGAGCTGCCGCAGCTCATCAACGTGCTGAGGGGCGAGATGAGCCTCGTCGGCCCCCGGCCGCCGCTGCCGTGCGAGGTTGAGAACTACGAGAGCTGGCAGCGGGAGAAGCTCTCGGTCCTGCCGGGCATCACGTGCCTCTGGCAGATCAGCGGAAGAAACCACATCGGGTTCACCGAGTGGATGCGACTCGACATCGAGTACATCAGGCGGCAGTCGCTCGGCATGGACCTCAAGATCCTGCTCCGCACCTTGCCCGCCGTCCTCTCCCGGAAGGGGGCCTACTAGACGACGCGTCTGCGAAGGATGCAGCCCGTACACGGTACGACAGCGAGAACGCCATCGGACGTACGGATCCGGCAGCTCACATGCCGTTTGAGCCCTCACTCACACTGCATCGCTGCCGGATTTCCGTACCCCGGTGGGCCGTTCGCGCGTCGCAGCCGGGCGAGCTGGCGGGGCGCAGCGTCGGGAGCACGCTCCCGGGCCGGTACCAGGCGCCGGATTGACAGCGGCCGTTCCCTGATGTAGTCTTCCAGACATACCGTATGTACGAACCCCCGTCGGCTCACCGTTCGAGGAGGGTGAGCGAGTCAGCTCGATGGTGAGTCGGTTCCAGGCAGTCGATTCGGAGCTCCGACAGAGTTCCGGGCCAGGTTCCCACGTCTCGTGGGGACGGTGGACGTGGGCCCTCGTCGCGGTCGTCGTGACGGGGGCGTGCGTGCGTCTCTGGGGACTGGGCAGCCAGAGCCTCTGGGTCGACGAGATCATCACGCTCAAGGCCGCGGACGTCGGAGGCACCTTCGGCCCGTCCGACTTCGTCGGCACCATTCAGGGTCCGCTCCACGCCTTCATCGTTCACTGGATCTCCCGACTGTCGATGGACGAGGCCGCTCTCAGAAGCGTCTCGGCCGCGGCGGGCATCCTCACGATCCCGGTCGTGGCGGAGCTGGGGCTCCGGATGTTCGACCGCCGGACGGGGTTCGTGGCGGCTCTCCTCTTCGCCCTCTCGCCGTACTCCGTCTGGTACTCGCAGGAGGTGCGCAACTACTCGCTTCTGATCCTCGCCTCCGCGCTCGCCACCCTGGCGGTGTGGCGTCTGCTGCACGACCGGCGTCCCCCTTTCGCGAGCTACGTCGCCGCCACCGTCTCGGCTCTCTATCTCAACCTGTCGGCCGTCTTCATGGCGGCCGGTCACGGTCTCTATCTGCTCCTGGGACTGAGGAGTTCGCGGAGGAGGCTCCTCGCGTGGGCTGCCGCGGCCGTTCTCATCGTGGTCCTCTTCGTGCCGGGAATGTGGAGCATCGTCCGTTGGGCGGGGGCCGGGGGCGTCGACGACCACGTGGGCCTGGCGACGGCGGTCGACGAGGAGGATCTGCTTCGCGGCGACACGACGTTCACACCCGCGGCGCTCCCGTACTCGATCTACGCGATGGTCTACGGATACTCGCTGGGACCGACCCTCACGGAGCTGCACACACGGCCGCCGATGGAGGCGATCCTGAGCCACACACCGATCGTGGCGGCGGGCGGTCTCGTGATGGCCGCGGCCCTGCTGCTGGGACTTGTTCGACTGTGGACCCGCCGGAAGGCGGGGGCGCTCGTGCTGGTCACGATCATCGTCCCGGCCCTGGGCGCGGTCGTCTTGGCACTGGCGAACATCAAGCCGTTCAATGTACGATACCTGTCTCCCGGAATGCCCGCCCTCGTGATGCTGGCGGCGGCGGGCGTGGGGATGCTCCGACGGAGACCGGCCGCCTTGCTTTGCGCGGCGCTCGTCGTATTGTGTGGTCTGTCGCTCTGGAACTACCACGCCGATCCGTCGTATGGAAGGGAGGACGTACGGTCCGCCGTCGAGTTCGTCGAGCAACGTGAGCGACCCGGCGACGTGATCTTCGTCCCCGTCGTCCGCGACGTGTTCCGCCACTACTACGACGGCGGCGCCGAACTCGTGGTCCTGTACCCGGGGCAGGCGGGCTCCGACGCGGAGGTCTCGCGCCGCGTTCCGGACCTTCTCGGTGACGCCGAGAGGGTCTGGTTCGTGGAGAGCCGGTGGTGGCACGTCGATCCGGGGCGACGGATACCGACGTACCTCGACGCGTTCTACAGGCCCGTCGAGGAGGCGTCGTTTCCCGGCGTCACGGTGACGCTCTACGGGGCCCGGAGCGAGGCAGGGCCCGGCAGCGACGTGAGCGAAGGCTCACATCCTGTCTCGGGTGACACCACGTTCGTCGCGGAGCGGGGCGACTGCCCGCGGCCGAACGCCGTAACTGTGGCACGAGTTATGCTTTAGAACCGGCCGTCATGCGGGTGTCCCATGCGAGGGATGCCTGTCAGGGTGCCTGAAGGGGGCTTACGACAATGTCATGCAGGGCTCGGTGGGGCTTCGTCCTGCTGTTGGGACTCCTATGCGCCTGCACGCTCGCGGGGTGCGCCGGTTCGCGTTCGGACCGGCGGCCTCTCCCTGCGTCCGAGGCGCCGCCTCGGGAGACGGGAGAGTACAGGCTCCGCGTCGGCGACACGATCCGTATCAAGTTCACCGACGAGGAGGACCTGAGCTACCTGACCCAGGTGACCCCGAACGGCACCATCACCGTGCCGTTCGGCGGCGAGATCGTGGCGCGTGGTCTCACGACCGCCGAGCTTACTGACGAGGTTTCAGGGACCGTATCCGGTTACCTCCGGAATCCCGCCGTCTCGATCCTCATCAATACGCTGGCATCGCAGCCGGTCTACGTGATCGGTGAGGTCGGGAGACCAGGCGCCATTCAATCGGTGAGCGAACTGACCGTGACGTCGGCCCTGTCGGCGGCGGGCGGATTACTTCCTACGGGAAACCCGTCCAGCGTGATGGTCGTCCGCACCGAGGCCGTTCCGGAGCCTGTCGCCTACAGGGTCGACGTGAATGACGTGCTGTCCGGGAGGGATCTCCTGGAGGACATGACTCTTCTTCCCAACGACGTTGTCTACGTCCCGAAGTCGTTCATCGGGAACGTCGGGGAGTTCGTGGACCTGTTCTTCTCGAGTATTGCGCCGGCGCAGCTCTTCTATCTGCGCGGCTACGACATGATCCACCTGGACGAACGGGCTGGCTACTACAACAACTGACCTGCGACGTGATGAGGTGAGTGCGTGAACGGTCATGGTACTGAAACCGGCGGATCGGCGCTCGTTCGCGAGATCGTCTACGTGATCTTCAAGCGGAAGCTGTTCCTGATTGCGCTGACGCTTCTCGCTGTCATCCTCATCGCATACGGGATCTTCACGGACGTGCCTCGGTACCAGGCAACGGCTGCGGTGATGATCCGTCGTCTCCCTCAGGCCTACACCATGCCGGCCGAGAGCCGGGCCGTCCTGAGGCGCGGCGAGGTCATCAACTCCGAGATCGAGATCATCCGGAGCGCGGCGGTGGCCGGGCGGGTTGCCGATATGCTCGACGTCGAACCCGGTCGCCAGAGAGCGCTCTTCGTGGAGCGCCTTCAGCGGCAGGTTCGAGCTCGCACGCAGCCGGAGTCGAACGTGATCGAGATCAGCTACACGCACGTCGATCCGGAACGGGCGGCGCTGGTCGCCAACGCCGTGCTCGACGCCTATCTCGAGGTGCGCAAGACGGTCAATTTCGACTACGAGGCCGTTGAATACCTCG
>WJMD01000172.1 GCA_014728125.1 Candidatus Effluviviaceae Genus V sp. | reverse complement strand
CCGACCCCACGCTCCCCGACGCCTACTTCAACCGCGGCCGCGTCTACGAGGCACTCGGCCGGCCGAGCGAGGCCAGGCGGCAGTATCTGCTCGCACTTGAGCTCGACCAGACCTTTCTGCCCGCGCGAAGAGCGCTGGCATCGCACTGATCCCCCGAAGCTCTGCTCCCACCAACCGACGTCGCCGCAGAGATGACGCCTCGCTCAGTTCACGATTCACGATAAAAGACTACGGGTCAATTTCTTAGAGGACATTGGTGCTTGCTGAAGCATCAAAAGCTGTGGTATTATGACGTGAGAGACAGGAATCGTCGCTCTCCGGCCCGGGGAAGCAGAGCCGGGATGAGCGGCGATTCGCGTCCGCCGAGGTGACGCCGGCAGAGAAACCGAACACCACAGGATGCGAGAGGAGGTGGTGCCCCAGGCATCTGCGTTCGATGAAGTCCACTCTTCGCCGCTCCGTGACCACCCCTGACGGGACATGTACGGAAGCGGCCCCATGAACGAGGGAGTTTCTACATGAAGCGCACACTGATCATCGCCATCTGCCTCATGATGGTGGCCACGGTCGCCTTCGCCGAGAAGCCGGCCGAGGACGCTAAGTACGCGCCTGAGAAGTCGGGCACCACGATCGTCGACCGCGACTACGATGAGGGCTTCGAGACGAGCGTCCCGCCGGCGGGCTGGACGACGACCATCACCAACCCGAGCTACACCTGGCAGCAGACCACGCTCAGCTTCTACGAGGGCGCCGCGGCTGCCGAGTGCGTCTACGACCCGGCCCTCGTCCCCCAGGACGAGTGGATGTTCTTCGATTACACGATCGGTCCCGGCGAGACCCATCTCAACTTCGCGGCGATGGCCAGCTACTACTGGGCCGTCGACCCTTACCAGAACTACAACCTGTTCGTGACCGTCAACGGGACGACTGTCTGGGACTTCGTCACAGACTACGCGACCGAGACGAGCTACGAGTGGAAGGTCTACGACATCGACCTCTCGGCGTACGACGGCCAGACCGTGACCATCGGCTTCGGGTACGTCGGCTCTGACGGCGCGCAGGGCGCGTTCGACCGCATCGGCATCAATGACGGCTACACGCCTCCGCCGCCCCCGCCCGGCGACACCTGCGAAGACCCGCTCGTTCTCCCGAATGGCGAGTTCACGATCAACACCGACACGACGATCGAGGGTCTGAACAACGACTACGATCCGGGTTCCGGTGGCTGCACCGGCTACGGCGCCTCTGGTGCCGACCTCGTCTACGTCACGAACCTCGACGTCGGTCAGACGCTCTCCGTGCTGATGAACGCCGACTACGACGACTCCATCTACCTCATCACGGACTGCGCCGACCCGGTCGGCTCCTGCGTCGCCGGTTCGGACCTCTACCCCAGCGGCTCGAACTTCACCTACACCGCGACGGCCGCAGGTGTGTACTACCTGATCGTCGACGGCTACTCGGGCGCCGGTACCGCCACGATCACCGGCACGAACGAGGGCAACGTCACGGCTGTCGACGATGCCAGCTGGTCGACCATCAAGGCCCTCTACCGATAGACACCACGGCCTTGTGAGAAACAAGACGAGGGGGGCGGGATCATCTTCCGCCCCCCTCGTCGTCTCCGGCAGGTTATCGTGCGTTCAGAACGTGTACCAGACGCCGCCGGTCAGGGTCGAAAGGCGGCGGTCGGTGCTCTCCTCCCACGCCAGGATCATGACCGTACCGCGTCCCTCGATCGACACGCCGAGCGCCGGAACGGCGAACTCGACGCCCGCGCCGAACTCCCCGCCCCACCGGATCTCGCTCTCGTCGTCCCCGAGCTCATAGTCGACGGCATTGGCCCCCAGGATCCCGTACCACTTGAGCCCTCCGACACCGCCGACGTTGCCCAGGAGCACATCGACCGAGGCCACTCCGAACGCCCCGTCGTCCACCGACAGTCCGATATCCCCGCTGCTCCAGGCCGTCTCAAGGTCGTCCTGGAACACCCGCGAGTAGGACACCTCCCCCGCGATCACGGGAACTCCCGGTGTCAGCCTCAGCCTCAATCCAATGATCGCCCCGGTCCCCGCGTCATCTTCGAGCGGAAGGGCCGCCCCGGCGGAGAGGCCGACGCCGACATCGACGACGCCCGCGGACGTGCCGGACGGAGATGAGACCACAAGGAGACCGACCAGGGCGATGAGCAGCGCGGTGCGCATTGGTACCTCCCGGAACTGCAATGAACAGGCCCCCGGCCCGGCGCTTCGGGCCGGACCGCATGACCAGGGGCGGACATGGGACTCAGAGCCTAGCAGAAAGGGGCTTTCCAGTCACGAACGCAGGCACGGGAGACGTCATCGAGGTCTGTCGAGGCTGGAATACTCTTGTCGAAGGCGGCTTGATGGTGTATACTAGCGTCGCTCCTCAAGAGACATGGACGCTTCATCAAGAGAGACTCAGGGATGCCGAACCTCCCGTGCCGGTGGGCGATATGACCTGCCCGATCAGTGCGCGAGAGACTGTGTCGAGTCCTGTGGGTCGTATTCCTGATGGATGTTCAGGCAAGGGTCTTGCTTAGATGACGGCAAGACAAGCTGAGGTTGCAGGAACAGTGACTCCGAGGGGAGGTGAGTGGAGGCACACCTGCAAACACTGGTTGTTCGGTTGAGTGGTCACCACCATGGTGAGAAAGGGAGGAAAAAGTATGAAGTGGACTGTTGCCATTGCGATGGTTGCTCTGCTTGTGGCGGGTCTCGCATACGCGGACCAGCCGATCAGCAGGACCAACACGATCATGCAGGACAAGCCCTACGACTATCCGGAGCGCGACTACTTCGAGGGCTTCGAGGACGGCGTGATGCCGCCCGCGGGCTGGAGCCAGACGATCAACTGCGTTACAGACAGCCTGACGACCTGGGTGTTCGGATCCCAGGCCCTCTACAACGAGCCGTACGAGGGCCTCGACTGCGCCTACATCCACTGGCAGCTTGGTGGGTGCACGATGCAGGATGAGTGGCTGACGTTCGACTACACACTGACGGACGAGAACACCCTGTCGTTCGCCACCCAGGGCAGCACCTACTGGACGATGAACGCCGACTTCATCGTGACGATCAACGGGACCGTCGTCTGGAGCTTCTACAACGACTTCACCGGCGTCAGCTGGGAGTACGAGGTCGTCGAGATCGATCTGACCGGGTACTCCGGCACGATCGAGATCGGTTTCGGCTATGTGGGACAGGACGGTGGCGATCACTACTTCGACGCCGTGAACGTGTTCTACAAGGAGCCAGCCGAGCCTCCGTGCTGCCCGTTCGAGTATGACTGCTACGTCTACGACTTCAACGAGGGCGCCTGCGGCCTCCAGTTCATCGCGTGCGACGGGCTCCCGACGTGGCAGTGGGGCGCGCCCGACCCGCTCGTCCCGACGACGGCCTGCGACGGCGTCGAGGTGACCAACGTCCTCGGCACCACGCTCGTCGGTGCCTACCCGGCCGGCGCGGGTGAGATCGCCATGGTCGGTCCGGCCATGATCTCCCCCGACTGCACGTGCCTCGAGCTCTGCCACTTCTACGACACCGAGTCCGACTTCACGCCGTGGGACGGCGGAAACGTCAAGGTCTCGACCGACGGCGGGACGACCTGGACGCTCATCTACCCGCAGGGTGAGATCGGCTACCCGGGCCTCTTCCCCGAGTGCGGCGGCACCTACTTCCCGCCGTGCGTCTGTGGCGAGGAAGGCTACTACGGCACGAGCACGACGTTCGTCCGTGACTGCTTCGATCTCTCCGACTTCGTCGGCCAGGAGATCATGATCGGTTTCTGCTTCGGCTCGGACAGCTACGAGACCGACGATCTCGGCTGGTACATCAAGTGGGCGAAGATCGGCGGCGCCGGCTCGGCCACCGAGGACTCGAGCTGGGGCAACATCAAGGCCATGTACCGCTAGCGGACAGGCCTG
>WJMD01000171.1 GCA_014728125.1 Candidatus Effluviviaceae Genus V sp. | reverse complement strand
TCGCCTCGGGCGTGTACTTCTGCCGTATGCAGAGCGAGGACTTCACCGGTTCGACGAAGGTCGTTCTGCTGAAGTAGTGGGGATCGAACGGGACGGAGAGCCGTCCCGGCCCACCCGGAGCCCGGGTCCCTCAGTACGAGGGGCCCGGGCTTTCTTCTGGCGCCCCGTCCCGTGCCGCATCCTGCGGCTCGGGACGTCCCGGCCCCGGATTACGGGTGGATCTCCGACATCGCCTGAACGAGCAGCGGGGAGGGACTGTTCGGGCTGTTACTCATTGATAAGTTGCGTATATGTGGTATAATAAATGCATTGGAGGTTCCACGGGGCCAGGTGTAGGGTTTGACGGGAACCCGGGCCCCGCACGGGCATCCAAACCAGTGTGGGACAAACACGTCAACACACCGGCTCGGGGTGGTTTGCCCTGCTCCGTGGCCTGAACAGCAGTTCGGATACATGGAGGTGTTTCGTGTCGAGACCGGCGGCCTTTCTCATCGCGCTTCTGCTCGTTCCGATGACCGCCTTTGCCGCGACCGTGCAGGTTGCGGACGGTGGCTCCGTGTCGGTCGACGTGCTGGAGTCGACGGCGGAGCGTACACTGCTCGAGCTGACCATCGGGAGCTTCGATCGCACGCCCGTGACGATCGAGGGGTCCCAGCACTACTCGGTATCGCTGCCCGGCGAAGGCCGGATGCGGATCAAGGGGCATCCCGCGCTGCCGATGGTGGCGAGGAGCATCGCGATACCGGGTGACGCGGAGATGTCGGTACGCGTCGTATCCGCGCACTCAGTGGACTACGGTGAGACCCCCGTGGTGCCGTCGAAGGGCGTGCTGCTCCGGACGGTCGATCCTTCGAGCGTGCCGTACACGTTCGGCGACGTCTACGAAACGGCACGGTCGTACCCACAGCGTCTCGTCGAACTCGGTGAGCCCTACATCATGCGAGACGTCCGGGGCGTGGCCGTCAGGTTCACGCCGTTCCACTACAGCCCCGCCACGAAGACCCTCCGCGTGTACGACCGCGTTGTCGTGGCGGTAGAGCGTTCCGGCACGTCGAGCAAGAACGTCATCAAGGAAGAGCGAATGGCGCCCCTCGATCCCGAGTTCCGGCGTATCTACGAGGAGCACTTCGTGAACTTCACGCAGTCTCCCTCGCTTCGCTACTCACCGGTCGACGAGAGCGGCTCGATGCTGGTCATCGCGTACGATTCGTTCATGACCGCGATGGAGCCGTTCGTCGAGTGGAAGAACCAGATGGGGATTCCGTGCGAGATGGTCGGGACATCGACGACCGGAACGAGCGACACGGACATCAAGAGCTACATCCAGAGCTACTACAACACGCACGATCTCGCCTACGTGCTGCTCGTCGGCGACGCCGCGCAGGTGGCGACCCCCTATAACGCTGGCGGTTCGTCCGACCCGACGTACTCGCTGCTTGCCGGTACGGACAACTACCCCGACATCCTCGTGGGTCGTTTCTCGGCGGAGACCGTGGCGCAGGTCGAGACGCAGGTCCTGAGGTCGATCGAGTACGAGAAGCTCCCGGACGCATCGGGAGACTGGTACCATGTCGGGACGGGCATCGCCTCGGACCAGGGGCCCGGGGACGACAACGAGTACGACAACGAGCACGTCGACAATATCCGGACCGACCTCCTGGGCTTCACGTACACCGCGGTCGATCAGATCTACGATCCCACGGCGTCGGCCAGTCAGGTCACTGCCGCGCTGAACACGGGCCGGGGCATCATCAACTACACGGGCCACGGCTCGACGACGAGCTGGGGTTCGTCGGGCTTCAGCTCGACGAATATCAACGCGCTGACGAACGACAACATGCTGCCGTTCATCATCAGCGTCGCCTGTGTGAACGGATACTTCAACGGCACGACATGCTTCGGTGAAACCTGGCTCAGGGCGTCGCACGGCTCCGAGCCGACGGGAGCCATCGGGGCGTACATGTCGTCGGTCAACCAGTCGTGGGAGCCTCCGATGCAGGCGCAGGACGAGAGCACCGACCTCCTTGTGGCCGGCGCGAAGCGCACGTTCGGCGGGCTCTGTTACAACGGCAGCTGCCAGATGATGGACGAGAGCGGCGCAGCCGGCGAGGAGATGTTCCTGACCTGGATCATCTTCGGCGACCCGTCGATCAGGGTGCGGACCGACACGCCGACGTCGCTCTCCGTTCTTCACGATGACACGATCGATCCGGTCACCGGCTCGTTCGACGTGACGGTCAGCGGGGTCGAGGGCGCACTCTGCTCCCTCTACGGCAACGACACGCTCTACGGCTCGGCCGTGACCGACGCGTCCGGCGACGCGACCATCCCCGTGAGCGGCGCAATGAGTCAGGGCGACACGCTGACGGTGACCGTGACGTCGTTCAACGCCGTCCCGTACTTCGGGACCGTCGAGGTCGGCCAGACCTACACGCCGGTCGTCTCGGTGACACCGTCGGCCTTCGAGCTGACCCTGGAGCCCGGGGCGAGCACGGTCCAGACCATGGACATCGCCAACGTCGGAGAGAACCTCTCGATCCTCGCGTACTCCCTGGAGATCGTGGATGCCGGCCGCTCGCGCAGCGTCGACGGCTCGACCGTGGCCGTTTCGCCGAGCACGATGACGCCGGGCACGACCGCCGACTTCTACTTCTCACTGACGAACGCCAGTCCGGACGACGAGTGGGTCAACGGCGCAACGCTCAACTTCCCGCCGGGTGTGACGGTCAACTCGTGCTCGGACTTCCAGATCAGCGGACGCGCTCTGGCCTGGGATGGGACGACGGGCGACGGTGTCACGGTCACCTGGAGCGGCGACTGGTGGAACATCGTCTACCCGGCCGAGACGGCGACCGCGACCATCAGCCTGACGATCGACGGCTCGTTCAGCGGAGATGCCGACATCGGATACACCATCCAGGGTGACGGATACGGAAGCGCACCGCACTCTGTGAGCGGCACCGTGACGCTCGAGGGCCCGAGCGGTCCGAGCGTCGAGGTCGTCGCGCCGAACGGCGGCGAGATCTGGGGTGTAGGCGAGGTTCACGACATCGAGTGGACCGGTACCGGAGGCTACACCGACGTCGGCATCGACTGCTCGACGGACGGGGGCACGACGTGGACCACGGTCGTGTCGTCCACGCCGAACGACGGGGTCTACGAGTGGACCGTCGACGTGGACGTCTCCGACGACTGTCTGATCAGGGTGACGACCGACTCGAGCCCGTCGGTCAGCGACATGAGTGACGGCGCCTTCTCGGTCTATCAGCCCGTGACATGGCTCGCCGCGACCCCTGTCGAGGGCGACGTCGACGCGGGGTCGTCCGAGACCATCGAGCTCACGTTCGACGCTACCGGGTTGATCGAGGGTGACTACCTCGCCGACATTGTTGTTACATCGAACGGCGGCGACCCGGTGACCGTCCCCGTGACGCTGCATGTCTCCGATACGGGCGTCGAGGGCAGAATCTCCTCCGAGCTCGTGCTGTTCGGCAACTACCCGAACCCCGTCGGGCCTGCGACCAACATCTACTTCTCGATTCCGGAGCCGAGCCGGGCGAGCGTCTCGATCTACGACGTTGCCGGCAGGCGCGTGAAGACGATCCGGAGTGAGACAATGCCCGCCGGCAGACACGAGCTCTCGTGGGACGGCAGGAACAACGAGGGCGAGCGCGTCTCGTCCGGCGTCTACTTCTACAGGCTCGAGGCCGCCGGCGAGAGCAGGAACGCGAAGCTCCTGGTGATCAAGCAGTAGTCCCGTGAGACGGGTGAGGGGGCTGGCCCCGAACCCGGACCCTCCGGTGACGAGACCACAAGAGAAGGGGCCGCCCGGTCGGGCGGCCCCTCTTTTCATCTCCTGCAGCTACTGCCTACTTCAGGTAGATCATCTTCCGGGCGTCTTCGCGCTCGCCAGCGGTCAGGCGGTAGAAGTAGATCCCGCTCGACACCGGCCTGCCGGAATCGTCGCGTCCGTTCCATTCCACAGCGTGCGGCCCGGCCGTCATCGGGCCGTCGTGCAGCGTCGCCACCCTGCGGCCGGCGACGTTGTAGACGGCGAGTTCGGCATCGGTCGCGACCGGCAGGTTGAAGGCGATGCGCGTGCCGGCGCTGAAGGGGTTCGGAGCGTTCTGGTAGAGTGCGAACCTCGGCCCGAGGCCGTCGATCCCTGTGCCGGTCAGGTCGAGCGTCAGGGTGACGACGTCGTACGCGTCGTAGCGGGTGCCCGTCGAAAGGTGAAGGTCGAGCTCCACCACGTCGCTGTCGGGCTCGGCTGCGACGGTGAGCACGAACGGCGAGGCGGAGTTGCTGACCGTCGCGCCGCTGCCGATGCTCCCGAAGGTCGCCGTCCCGTCATCGATCGTGACGTCCGGATCCGATGTCGTGATGACGCCGGTCACCGACGACGCGGTCTCCGTCCCCAGGTTCTCGATGTCCAGAATGAGGTCGACCGTTTCGAGCGGCTCGGCCGTCGAATCGCCGTCCCCGCCCGAGGAGTCGTCGACGGTCAACCCGTCCGCCACCAGCCAGACCGCCGGGGCCGACGGCGGCTCGGTCGTGAACTTGATGGCCTGCCCGTTGACGATCTCCGCCGCTGCGGGACCGTACGTCGAGTTGTAGAGATACTGAATCCCGGCAGACTGCGTCGGGTTCTCGATGCCGGCCGTCATGCTCCAGGGATACCTGACGTCCTCGTACTGGAAGACGATCTCGCCGTCGCCGGTGGCCGTGGGGTAGTACGCTGGATCGTAGAGTATGACCTGGAAGGTCTCGGGGTTGCCGCCGCCATAGTGGACATTCTCATCGAACTGAACCACAAAGCGGTGATTGGCGCTGTCGTACCACTGGTAGATGTCGCCGCCGTCCGACGGGTCGAGGTCGTCCCAGAAGGGCGCGACCATCGCCGCCGGGCCGTGGGTGTCCGGGATCTGCGAATTGTCTCCGAAGCGGTAGGTCTGGTTGCCCAGTGCCAGGAAGCCGTTGGAGCAGATGGAGACGGTCGTGTAGTCGGTGCCGTAGTACTGGAAGGTGAACGGCAGTGAGACAGTTGTTGTCTGCGCATCCTCGTTCGTGATCTCACTGACAATGGCCCCCGGCCCGGGCGGGACGATCTCGACCCAGTCGTAGACCGGTGCGTGACCGGACCATACGTCGCCCGCATCGTAGGCGTAGTAGCCGTAGGCGTCGGGGCCCGTCGTGACGTTCCCCTCGAGGGACAGAGGGACGTTCAGAGCCTGCTGGTGTGTGTAGGTCGGTGCGGTTCCCGCGAGATCGAGAACGAGCGCGGCCGAGTAGTCCTCGGGCGCCGAGACCGAGCCGCTGATGCTCACGCGGAAGCGGTCGTTCGTGTTGGTCGCCGAGGCTCCGGACGGCATGTTGCCGAAGAACCCCGAGCCGTCGGTCACCGCAACGAACGGATCGGATGTCGAGAGCGTCCCCGTCACACCGAGGAGTCCCAGGGCTCCGTCGTTCACCAGGTCGAACGTGACCCATGCCGTCTCGCCCGGCTCGAGGAGGCCGTCTCCGTCGCCGCCCGGAGCAGCGTCGTCGATGGTGGTCGAGGTCCTCGCGAGGTTCGCCGCGGAGACCGTCAGGCCCTCGACGGGGATGAGCCACGACGCGCGTGTTCCGTCGCTCGCGAGGAGCTCAAGTCCGAGCTCCGCGCCGTCCGGTGCGGCGTTGTTCACGCTGAACGAGAGGGCGTCGAGGTTCGAACCGGTTCCGCCCGAGACGATCGTGCCGTACATGGCGGCGGAGTCGACGAGGGTCACGTGCCCTTCACCGTCGTCCAGGACGCCCGAGACGCCCGTCGCGTCATCGGGACCGGCGTTCTGGAGTGTGAGCGTGAGATCGATCGTCTCTCCGGGGCTCACGAGTCCGTCGCCGTTCCCGCCGGCGGAGTCGTCGACCAGGTGGCTGTCGTAGACGAGATAGGGGCCCGACAGTGTGACGACGGCAGAGCCCTCGTAGGGATGCATGTTGTCGCCCGTCACGGTGACCCGGAGCGTGTCCGCGCTGGCGAGGTCCAGCGTGAACGAGACCTCGCCCGACGCCCCCGTGAGCGCGGCGTCGTACGCCTCGCCTTCTGCGTAGACGCAGACCGCGGCGTTTCGGATCGGCGAGCCGTCATGCTCTACCAGGACGTTGAAGCTGCTGACCCCGGTGGGGACCGTCGCGTCATGCGTGACGTCCAGCATCCGCGGCGTGTCGGTCCAGATGCTCAGCTCAGGGTCGCCCTGGCAGTTCCAGCCCTCGTACTCGTCCTGATCGCCGTAGAGAGCGTAGACCCGGTACTTGCCCTGGTTCAGGCACTCGGCGACCGTGCCCGGCTCCGGCTGAAAGAGCTCGGAATGGTAGTACTGGTTCACGACGCTTCTCAGGTGCGCGCCGCCGGTCACGATCTCGCCTGTCGCGACGAAAGCCACCGAGCCCTTCGGGTTCGCGACCGTACCGGCCCGCATCCAGGTCTCGCACGGGTAGCCGTCGCTCGAGAAGCTCCCCGTCCCGCAGGTCGCGGACATGATGACCGGGAGCTTGTAGCCGTTGGTGGTCTGGCTGGGGTAGATGTCGAAGGGGCTCCACCAGTTCGAGACCCCCTGGCCGCGGTAGTTGACGAGCGTACGGCCTGCGTTGATCGAGGCGACCCAGTCGTCGCCGTCCGCCCCGTGCTTTCTGAAGAGCGTGTCGATGACGGCGAAGCCGGCCGACTCCATGAGATCGTAGGCGTGCCACGTGTCGTCGTAGTAGGTGGCGTCCGAGGAGTCGTAGTCGTCACGGACGACCAGGCAGGCGCTCTTGAACCAGTTCGGGTCGCTCATGAACGGTGTCCGGCGGTACCCGAGGGTCTTCGCGACCAGGAGCTCGCAGTCGGACACCGAATCGGCCGAGAACCGGCCGAGGTGGACGTCGACGACGTAGTCGGACCCTGCGAGCGTCGCGTAGTAGTCATCCGTATAGCCTGAGCCCAGTGGGACGTACTCCGTGTCGCCGACGAGCAGGATGTAGTCCGGGGGCACGGCCCACGTATCGTAGGCGTCCTGGATGTAGCTCTTGATGGCCGACGCGGAGGAACCGATGACCGAGAGCTTGGCGACCTCGACCTCGCGGCCGCGCAGGTGCTTCCATTCGGCGAACTCCTGAATGGTCGAGTAGAACGTGTCGTGGGTGATGATGAGGTACTTGCCCCGCTCATCGGACTCGTATCGCGACCTGTCGAAGTTCAGGACCTGATCCTCGTAGATGCCGGCGAAGGCCGCGCTGATCGGTCCGCTGCGGTCGAGGATGTTCGTCTCGCCCGGTGCCGACAGGTCGATCTCAACCACGATCCGGGAGAGGACGCGCGCGCTGCCCTTCGCCGGACTGTACGCGATGGGGTAGATCCTGAGCGGCACGACCCTGAGGTCGCGCATGATGGCCGGGTCTCCGATGGCCGCGAACGACGAGGGAGCGTAGGCGTCGGAGCCGTATACCGACTCGTCCGGCGGGGTGCGTTCCTCGCCGGGCAGCTGGACGGGTGCCAGCTCGAGGTCGTGAAGCTCCGATACGTCGCTCTCGAGGATCGTGAGCCTCGGACCGGCATCGCCCGGGATGGAGAGCAGCGTCGCCGCGACCGCGACCGTCGGGCTGCCGGGCTCTCCGAGGGGATGTGTGCCCGGTATCGACACGAGGTCGTAGGTTCGTCCGTCGAGGACGGTCGATGTGACCGCCGGCTCCGGAAACAGAGCCTCGACGACGATCCGGTCGGACGACGACTCGATGACCCGGAGCTCAGCCGGGGCCGAGCCGGCCGCCGCGGCAGGAAGCAGGACCGCAGTCAGGACCGCGGCAGCAAGAAGGGTGGCTATCGGTCGCGCGTGGGACATGTCGTGCTCCTCTCCGGTGGTGTGTATCGCCAGAAGCCGAGTCCGCTCGATGAGCGAACTCGGCCGTATCTCTCCGACTTTCCTCATTTTAGCACATCTTGCGAGTCTTGTCTATCGAGCTCTGGACCGCCGTACCTGACCACAGGAAGAGAGGCGGGCGGCGGTCGTCGCACGCGGCCGGGGAACGAGAGACCGTGAAGACCACGATATTCAGCTTGACAGTGAGTGGCGGCTCATATAGACTGAACTGGAAACGTAGCACTGTCTATATGGTTCATTCAGTATTCGGGCTTCGCCGGACCACAGCACGTGGGGGGCCGACGACGTCCCTCACGCGGCAGCGGGACTCCGCTCGGCGACCGGTCGGGCAGTCCGACGAGGGAGGTGACGGGCGTGGCAGGGGCAGAGGAGAGAGAGCGGGAGATTCTCGACGCGGCCGGTCGGGTCTTCGGGAAGTACGGTGTTCAGAAGACGACGGTGACGGATATTGTCCGGGAGGCGGGCATCTCTCGGGCTACGCTCTACAAGCATTTCGCAGGCAAGGAGGAGGTCTTCCGCTCGGTGCTCAGGCGGGAGATCGCGGATATCCTCAGTGCCGACAGAGAGGCAGTAGCAGAGGCGGAGACGACGCGGGAGAAGCTCCGCGCCGCCATCGTGACACACACCGACATGCTCCGCGAGAAGATCAACATCTACCAGGTCACGATGCGCGTGTTCGCGGATCTGATGCCACGATGGCGCGACCACTTCGAGCTGCTCGTCAGAGAGACCCTGGAGATCTACAGCGGGATCCTCCGGGAGGGCCACGAGCGCGGGGAGATCGTCGTGGAGGACGTCCGGCTGACGACGTGGTCGCTGCTCCTGATGCTCAAGGGCATCTTCATGGGCATTGTGAGCGGGGACGTGCAGGAGGACCGGGACGAGATAGTCGAGAGGATGCTCGACATCATCATGGAGGGATTGAGACCCCGGGAGGAGACCACATGAGAGCGGGCGCATGGACGCTGCTGATCGGTGTGGCGCTGGCACTCGTCATCGCCGCCACCACATCCCTTGCAGCCGAGCGTCTCGAGCTGAGCCTCGACGACGCGATCGAGCTGGCGCTCTCCGAGAACAGGAGCCTCAAGGCCGCACGGGCGCGCGAGATGGGTGCGAACGCGCGGGAGGGGCAGGCGCGCTCGATGCTGCTGCCCAGTGTGAGCGCGAGCGGCTCGTACACGAAACTCGATGAGAGACCGTACATGGACGCGTCGGGTTTCGGGAGTATCTTCGAGCCGCTGATGGAGCCCTTCCAGTACCTCGTGGAGCAGGGCTATCTTGATCCGTCGACGCTCGAGGGACTCGAGGGCGGGAGCGGCACGGACAAGATCTACATGGGAGACGACGACGTCTACTCGTTCGGCCTCACCGTCCAGCAGACGCTCTTCTCGGGCGGCGCCGTGTGGAACGGCTACAGGGCGTCCGAGTTCGCGGCCGACGCTGCGTCCCATCTCGCCGATCGCGAGAGAGACGAGACGGTCTACCGGACGACCGAGGCCTATCTGAACCTCGTCCGCGCTCTGGAGGGACTCGAGGTGATGGAGGCCTCCGTTCGACAGATGGAGGCTCACCTGTCGGACCTCGAGGCGATGTACGAGGAGGGGATGTTGCTCGAGAGCGACATCCTCAGGGCTCGGGTCCAAATGTCGAGCGTCCGGCTCCAGAGGAATGAAGCGGAGCACGGCGTGCGGCTCGCCCGAGCGGCCCTGGCATACGAGCTCGGTCTCGATATCGATGCCGACATCACACCGACCGACGGCCTGGACCCTGTCGGACTCCCGGAACGTGAGCTTGAGGCGTGGACCGAACGTGCCCTCGATGAGCGGCCGGACCTGCTCGCGGCCGAGGCGGGAGCCGAGGCGGCGTCGCGCGGCGTGGCGGCCGCCAGAGGTGAGTACTTCCCCAGCCTCGTCGTCAGAGGAAACTACACCTGGGACCGGCCGAACAGGGAGTATGAGCCGGAGTTCTACGACCACTGGAGCGTGACACTCGCGCTCCAGATGAACATCTTCGACTGGGGGGGACGCGGCAACAGGATCAAGGAGGCGAGGGCCGCGCGCATCGAGGCGGAGGAGACCGCGGCGATGGCGGAGGAAGGTGTTCGCCTCGATGTCACGTCGCGCTATCTGGCTCACGAGGAGGCGCTCCTGGCAGTGGCGATCGCTGAGGATGGCGCCGGACAGGCACGAGAGAGCCTGCGCGTCACGAGGGAGGCCTTCAGGAGCGGGACCGCGACGAACGCGGACGTTCTGGACGCGCAAACGGCACTGACGGCGGCCGAGATGGAGCTGGTGGACGCACAGGCACGGCTGAGGCTGGCCGAGGCCGGACTCATGCTGGCGACGGGGGTGATGAACCGATGAAGAGATACCCGACGATACTCAGACAGGCATCGCTGCTCTTCACTGTGGCGCTCGCGGCCGCCGGCTTGTCCATGGGATGTGGCGGCGGAGCCCAGGAGGAGGAGGCCGAAGCCGGAGCGGTTCCGGTCGAGGTCACCGAACTCTCGAGCGGGATGGTCTCGCCGGTCCTGGGCTACACCGGCGGCGTGCAGGGCGCGAGGAGAACCTCACTTGGCGCCGAGATCCAGGGTCGGGTCGAGACCTTCCACGTGGACGCCGGCGACCGTGTTGAGCAGGGCGACCTCCTGGTCGAGCTCGGGAGTGAACAGCTGGCCCAGGTCGAGGCGCAGTACAGGGCGGCGGAAAGGGACTGGAAGCGGATGCAGTCGCTTCACGAGAAGAACGCCATCACGGACCAGGCGTTCGACCAGGCCGAGGCCGGATACGAATCGGCGCGCGCGTCGTACGACATGATGCTCGGGAGCACGCGGATCCGCGCGCCCTTCTCAGGGTACATCACCGCCAGACACCTCGAGGAAGGTGAGCTCTTCATGCTGATGCCCGGCGGGACCGGTGCACCGTCCATTCTCGATCTCGCGGACATCAGCTCGGTATCGATCGAGGTCGAGGTGTCCGAGCGGGACTGGCCTCTCATCAGGAAGGGGCTTCCCGCGGCGATCGCCGTCGACGCATACCCGGACCGCACGTTCGACGGGAGCGTGCACCGCGTCGACGCATCGCTCGACGAGATGAGCAGGACGGCCACCGCGGAAGTTCGGGTGCCGAACCCCGAGGGACTCCTGAGACCCGGCATGTTCGCGGACGTCGAGCTCACGCTCGCCGGGCGGGAGGCCGTCCTCGTCCCGTTGGACGGACTCCTCAGACAGGAGGGAACCGGCGTCTCGTATGTCTTCGTGATCGAGGGCGGTAAGGCGCGCCGCCGCAACATCGCGCTCGGCGATGTCTTCGGCGACCGTGTCGAGGCACGGTCCGGCGTCGCTGAGGGCGACCTCGTCGTGCTGGCCGGGAGATACAGACTGGCTGACGGCGACGACGTTACGATCGAGCGAACCGCGGGGGAGGACCGATGAACCTGCCGACCTTCGCAGTCAACAGGCCCGTGACCGTCTTCATGATGTTCGCGGTGCTCGTTCTCTTCGGCGTGCTCGCCCTCACGCGGCTCCCGGTCGATCTGATGCCGGAGTTCGAGTTCCCGGTCATCAGCGTCGTCACGCCGTATCCGGGAGCCGGGTCGGAGGACATCGAATCGAACGTCACCGAGCTCGTCGAGGACGCCATGGCGACGATCAGCGGCGTCGACCACGTGAACTCGGTGTCTCAGAGCGGCATCTCGGTTGTGATGATCGAGTTCGGGTGGGACACCGACCTCAACGAGGCCGCCTCCGACGTGCGCGACGCGCTCGAGATGCTCAAGTCCGAGCTTCCCGACGATGTCGAGACCCCGATGATCGTCAAGATGAGCTCGGCCAACATGCCCATCCTCGTCATGGGCGCCACGGCGGAAGAGAACTTTCCGGGCATCCGGCACATCGTCGAAACACAGATCGCGGATCCCCTGAAGGCGGTGCCGGGCGTCTCCGAGGTGTGGGTCTTCGGGGGCCCTGAGCGCGAGATCAAGGTCAATGTCGATCCGTCGAGGCTGGAGGCCACCGGCATCACGCCGGATCAGATCGTCGACGTCCTCGCGGCCGAGAACGTCGACATCCCGGCCGGCGACATGGACATCGGGCGGTTCCGCTACACGGTTCGGGTTCCGGGCAAGTTCCAGGAGGTCTCGGAACTCGAGCGGATCGTCGTCGGTTCGTCCATGGGCAGGGTCATACGCCTGGGCGACATCGCCGACATCGAGGACGGATTCGCCGAGCAGATCATGAAGGCGCGGGCCGACAGACAGGACGGTCTCGTATTCTTCGTGTCGAAGCAGTCGGGGGCGAACTCCGTGACCATCGCGAACGCCGCCATCGCGAAGATCGAGGAGATCGAACAGGACCTTCCGCCCGACATGGAGATCTTCACGTTCTTCGACACGTCCGACTTCATCAAGAAGGCGATCAACAACCTGACGACCGCGATCTACTTCGGCGGCCTGGGCGTCATCCTCGTCGTCCTCCTGTTCCTCCGGAGGATCCGCTCGACCATCGTCATCGGGCTCACGATCCCGGCGTCCTTCATGGTGGCGCTCTTCGTGATGTACATGCTCGGCTACACGATCAACATGGTCTCGCTGATGAGTCTCTCGATCGCCATCGGATTGGTGGTCGACGCGGCGGTCGTCGTGCTCGAGAACATCACGCGGCACGTCGAGTCCGGCGAGCGCGTTCGCGAGGCGTCGATGTTCGCGCCCTCGGAGATAGGCGAGGCGCTCGCGGCGTCCACGCTGACGACGATCGTCGTCTTCGTGCCGATGATCTTCATCTCCGGCATCGTCGGCGTCCTGTCCGAGCAGATGGCCGTCGTCGTCATCGCCGCCATCGCGGTGTCTCTCTTCAGCGCGCTGACGTTGATACCGGCTCTCTCTTCGACCCTGCTCCGGAAGAGCTTCGAGGACGAGGGAGGCACGGGTTTCCGGAAGCGGGTCTTCGATTGGGGCGAACGGGTCTTCAGGCGGGTCGAGGAGCGCTATACGCGGCTCCTGTCCTCGTCGCTCGGCCGGAGGAAGCGGACGGTTTTCGTCGCCATCGGGCTCTTCGCCGTGACGATCCTGCTCGCGGGGTTCGTGAAGACCGAGTTCTTCCCGGCGCCCGATTCCGGCGAGATCGAAGCGATCCTCGAGCTGGCGCCCGGCACGACCGTCGACCGGACGATGGAGGTCCTGGGTGAGATCGAGGAGTTCATCGAGGAGGAGATCCCGGAGCGGGAGTACATGTACACCTTCGGCGGCGAGACGGGCTCGGGCTGGGGCATCATCCAGGGCGAGGCCGAGGGCAGCCACGTCGGTCACGTCGGCCTCAAACTGGTCGACAAGGAGCTCCGCGACCGCTCATCCGAGGAGGTCGGTGACGCCCTGAGGGCCAAGATGGAGTCGATGCCCGACGTCGTGAAGCACAGCGTCCGGACCGGAAGCTCCGTCGGTCAGATGATGGGGCTCTCCGGAACGCCGATCTCGGTTCAGATCAAGGGCAGCAACATGGAAGATCTCGTGCATGTTGCGGAGGAGGCCTTCGAACTCATCTCCGACGTGCCCGGCGCGGTCGACGTCGCGATCGACGTCGGCGACCCGCGGCCAGAGTTCCACATCGACATCGATCGGGACCGCGCCGCCACGCAGGGCCTGAACACCTACCTCATCGCTCAGGCACTGCGTTCACAGGTGTTCGGCGTCGACGCAACGAAGCTCCGACAGGGCGGCGACCAGTGGCAGGTCGTGGTGCGGGCGCCCAGAGGCGAGCGGTCGTCGGTCGAGGACCTCATGGCGATGCCGATCCCGTCCGTCACGGGAAGCATGGTCCGCCTCTCCTCGGTCGCGGACGTCCGCATGTCCGAGGGACCGACCGAGATCAAGCACGAGGACCAGCAGCGCATCGTCGCCGTGACCGGTCGCATCTCGGGACGCGCGCTCGGCGAGGTGGCCGGCGACGTGCGGAGAGCGCTCGAGGACCTCGAGCGGCCGCCGGGCGTCACCATCGAGCTGGCGGGCGATGTGGAGAACCAGGGCGAGGCGTTCGGCGACCTGTTCCTCCTCCTCATGCTGTCGCTGGCGCTGGTCTACATGGTGATGGCGTCTCAGTTCGAGTCGCTGCTCGACCCGTTCATCATCATGTTCTCGGTGCCGTTCGCGTTCGTCGGCGTCGTCTGGGCAT
Source organism: Candidatus Effluviviaceae Genus V sp. (assembly GCA_014728125.1). NCBI lineage: Bacteria > Candidatus Effluviviacota > Candidatus Effluviviaceae > Candidatus Effluviviaceae Genus V sp. The sequence continues at coordinate 8,590 of WJMD01000171.1, read as the reverse complement.
TCCTGATCTCGAACACGCCGCTCAGCATGACGTCGTTCCTCGGCGTGGTGATGCTGATGGGCATCGTGGTCAACAATGCCATTGTGCTCGTCGACTACGCGAAGATCATGCGGAAGCGCGGCATGGAGCTGAGGGAGGCCGTGATGACGGCGGGCAGCCGTCGACTGCGACCCGTTCTCATGACGGCGTTCACGACGATCTTCGGCATGTTGCCGCTGGCGCTCATGCGCTACCAGGGCTCGGAGGTCTGGAGGCCGCTCGGCATCACGATGATCGGCGGGCTCCTGGTGTCGACGTTCGTCACGCTGGTCCTTGTCCCGACCGTCTACATGATCTTCCATACGAGGATCGAGGCCAGAGCGCGGAGGACGAGATGAAGCTGATACAGATGACGTACTATGTCGGCATTCACGAGGAGGTCCTCGAGATCCTCAGGGAGTTCGACGTCAGCGTGCTGAACCGCTGGCCCGGAGTGCACGGGAGGATCTCAGGAAAGGATCCGCGCGAAGAGTCGCACGTCTGGCCCGGGGCGAACTCGGTCGTGGAGTTCTGCATCGACGATGACCGGGTGGACGCCGTCCTCGAGCGGATCAGGGACTACAACCGGCAGGGCGGCGATCGCGGGATCGACGCCAACGTGCTCGATGTCGTGAAGTGCGTGCGGGCGGAGGAGACCGGCGAAGCGTAGCGCGCGGCAAGTGAGGAACCTCCGCGCGCGATCGTCCGAGAGGAAGCAGGTTGCCTGCTCGACGCGCCCGCGTTCCTGTCGCGGAGCGGGGGCGCGCTCTTCACGCGGCGTCTAGGAGAACGGCTCCTGACGGCAGCTCGGGTCGATCTCCTTCGTGCTCTCGGGGTACTGCTCGAAGAGTCGTCCCCACGGGCTCTCGCGCTTCCACTTCTCGACGACCGGGACGCCGTGCTTCGGGTACCAGAACTTGTCGTGGTACGTCTCGCTCGCCCAGATGAACATCTTGACGATCGGGGTCTGGAAGAGCAGCTTCTGGAAGATCTTGAGGGGGCTGCGCCATAGGAGCATTCCTGTCCCCGTCCCCAGGTTCACCCCGACCGTGAACCCCCATCGCTCGGCCGCGGCGTCCTCGTCTCCCACGATCTCTATCTCCCGCGGGTCGCCCTGTCCCAGACCGCGTTCCGTCGCGTGAGCGATGTAGTCGATCTCCATCGGCTCGAAGCCCATCATCCGGGCCGAGACCGCGTCGATCGCGACCTGGTCGGCCGAGGCGAGGATGACATCCTTCCGATGGGGGATGAGCGTACGGGGCCCGGGGCCGCTTCCGGCCGTGGTGCCGTCCATCGTGCAGAAGACCCCCGTGTGGATCTCCTTCTGGATGGCCAGCAGGTCGACGATCGTGTCGTGGATCCATGTGTGGGTCATGTGACGGTTGACGTTGAGAAGCCCGCCGAAGGCGTTCTTCAGGGCGCCGGTCGTCACGGTGTAGCTGTGCGTCTTGACGGTGGGGAGGTGGACGATGTTCTTCCCGAAGAAGTAGTCCGGCAGATAAATGCCGTCGGGGAAGACCTTGTCGAGCACCGCCATCGTCGCCTTCGGCCTGTACTCGATCCAGGACATGTCGTCGGGGTTGAAGTTGTGCTTCGTCGGGACGTCGTGCTTCTCGAGCACGGGGCCGAACCTGTTGTATCTGTCGCCGAGGTCGCAGATGGTGACCACCGTCTTGTTGTGGACGTCGACCAGATCCTCGAACCCCTGTTCCCTGAGCGCGAGGATCGTGCCCTCGAGCTGCCAGGGGGTCGTGTTCGAGCTGGGGTACATCAGGTGCCAGCTGATGTTGTCCTTGAGGATCGTGGTGGCTGAAGGGTCGAGAGCGTCCTTCATGCCCGCCAGCTCGCAGAGACGGCGGTAGTCGTCGAGGACGGTCTCGGGCTTCGTCCTGAGGACGGCGACCTTCTGCTTCGACACGGCGGAATCCTCCCGGGGCTCCGGCCCGGGGCCGCTTCCGGCCACCGTGTCGGGCCCGTTCGTGCGACGGGGCGGCATTCTGGCGCCGCCCCGGGGTACGTTCTGGTGCCGAAGGGGGGACTCGAACCCCCACAGGGTTAAACCCTACTGCGCCCTGAACGCAGCGCGTCTACCAATTCCACCACTTCGGCTTTGGTGCTCACACCTCCCGTAGTGTAGCGTGACGTGCATACCAAGTCAACTGACTGAATCACCGGCCTCCGGGGCAGACGCCCCGCCGCCGGGGCGATCGCAGCGCGGCGCGACGGAGGAGGCGTATGACTGAATGTCCCTCATATGCCCGTCGTGGGGCCTACATCGGCACGACGATAAGAGACGCCTGGTGGCGGCGCTACCGCAGGAGCGGCTTCCTGGCCCGCGGCAGCGGCCGGTACTGGCTCGACGGACGGGGCTTCCACTTCCTCCGGGCGCTGACGAAGCGTCCTCTTCTCATCCCCGCGTCCGCCATCGTCCGCACGTCGACGAGTTCGTGGCACGCAGGTCGCTGGGGGGGCGGGATACCGATTCTCCGCATCCACTGGGAGAGAGACGGCGTCGAGCTCATCTCGGGGTTCGTCGTCGCGCGCGGCCGCGATGCGGTCGACAAGGTCGCCCGGGACATCACCGCGTTCGCCTCGAGAGGCTGACCCGGGCCCTCCGTGAATCGCCTTGCCCGGTTGCTTCGGGCTCTGATAGCATCCGAACCAGAGTCGGCCCGGCCGGCGCCGTCGCAGGGGTGTGCCCTGCAGCGGGGGCTCGAATGGGCTCGATCGGGAGGCGGGACTTTTGGCCGAGGACGTCAAGCTCGTTGCGAAGAACCGTCGCGCGAGACACGACTATCATGTCGAGGACACCGTCGAGGCCGGTGTCGTGCTCAAGGGCACCGAGGTCAAGTCGGTACGTCTCGGCAAGATCCAGCTGGTCGACAGCTACGCCAGGGTCGAGGACGGGGAGATGTTCCTTCACGGCGTCCACATCAGCCCGTACAAGCAGGGAAACCGCTTCAACGTCGACCCCCGCAGGGTCAGGAAGCTCCTGCTGCACAAGAACGAGATCAGACGTCTGCACCGCCAGGTCAGAGAGAAGGGCGTGACTCTCATCCCGCTGTCGGTCTACCTGAGGCGCGGCCGCGTGAAGGTCGAGATCGGTCTCTGCCGCGGGAAGCGACAGCACGACAAGCGAGAGACGATCAAGCGACGCGACGCCGAGCGGGACATGGAGCGTGAGCTCCATCGAAGAGACAGGAACGTGTACTGATGAAGCTGGTGCCGATTCTCTTGCTCGTCGCGCTTCTGGCCGCTTCCTCAGCCCCGGCGTCCTACCGCATCGAGGTCGAGCCGGGCGGCCGGAGGATCCCCGCCAGGACGTTCGTTCACGAGGACGTTCCGTACGTTCATCTCGCCGACATCGCCCTCGCACTAGGAGGCTCTCGACACTGGAACCCGCGAACGGGCAAGGCGGCTCTGGTCGTCGGCGAGCATCGCTTCGTCATGTCACCCGGAAACAGGTTTGTCGCCGTGGACGGCGGCATCGTCAACGTCCTGCAGCCGGTTCTCATGCGGACCGGGGAGTTCTGGGTTCCCCCGTCGTTCCTGTCGGAGGCAGTCGCCCCCGTGCTCCATCTCGATACCGCGGTCGACCGCGAGGAGGAGCGTCTGAGAATCGAGCGTCTCGGGCCGGTCATCGGCGACGTATCCATCGAGGAGCGTACGGGCAGCACGGTCGTTGTCGTGCCGTTGAGTGAGCGCGCGGAGCTTCATGTCGAGAGCCTCGCTTCAGGGACGATCGAGGTCTTCGCGCGCCGTGCGGTGCTCTCGGATTCGGTCGACATCCCGGCCGACGGCGGTTACGTCTCCCGGGTGACAGCCGAGGAGCGTCGCGGAGGGGCCGAGCTCATTGTCGAGACGGCCGGCGGCGCAACCTCCTACCGGGTCGACCGTCTGAGAAGACCACACAGACTGGAGATCGTCGTCGAGGCGACGGCCCAGTCGGTCCCGTCGCCGGCGCTGCGCTCTCCGAAGGAGCTTCTGACGCGCCCGACGGATCCCCTGATGGCGTCGGACGAGCTCGAGGTTGTCATGATCGACCCGGGCTACGGCGGACGGGAGACGGGCGTCATCGGACGCGGCGGCGTGGCTGCGAAGGACATTACGCTCGCCGTGGCGAGAGAACTCGGAGCCGCGCTTCAGCGGAGAGGGTTCTACGTCTTCATGACGCGAAGCTCCGATTCGTTCGTTCCGGTGAACAGGCGCTGCGAGCTCGCGAACCTCGCCGATGCGGACATCTTCGTCGCTCTCAGGTGCGACGGGTGGACCTCGGGCGCGGCCGCCGGCTTTCAGGTCCACCACTACGCCGTCCCGGTGGACCCGCCGCTCCCCGTCGTAGAGCCGCGGCGTGGGGGGCTGGCGTACGATCATCCCGCGGTGCTCTCGCGCGCCGAGGAGGCGCTCCTGTGGCGACACGCTCAGGAGGAGCACATCGACGAGAGCAGGATCCTCGCGCGGCTCGTGCGGGGCGAGCTGCGCTCCGCTCTTCCGAGCGCGGACCGCGGCGTTCGGGGGCTCTCGCACTCCGTCTTGGAGGGTTGTATGATGCCGTCGGTCGTCGTCGACCTGGGCTACCTCACGAGCGGCGGCGACGCCGGGAGGGCGCAGGACGAGACCTTCAGAGCGGACGCCGCACAGGCGATCGCCAGCGGCATTGAGGCGTACAGAACCGGCTGGAAGGAGAGGAACCGGTGAACCTCAAGCGTCTGAGGATCCTCGTGGTCGCGGCGATCATCGTAGCCGTGGCGGTCGTGGTGACGGTCTGGGAGCGCGAGCCCGTCGAGGAACTGCCGACCGAGGGTGTCGTCGAAGAGGACCTCGGGGAGGGCGTGCAGTCCGTCGTACTCGCGTTCGCCGACAGCCGCGCGATGAATATCGTCGAAGAGCAGCGCGACATCGTCGTGCCCGACGACCGACCGGGTCGCGCGCGCCGGATCCTCGAGGAGCTCGTGGCCGGCCCCCGGCACGAGGGGGCGGTGCGGACGCTACCCGAGAACACCGGCGTCCGCTCCGTCTACTTCGATGACGCGGGCGGCGCCTACGTCGACTTCTCGAGCGAACTCGTTGAGGAGCACTGGGGCGGGTCGACAGGCGAGCTTTTTACAATCAGGTCGGTCGTTCGCACGCTCGCGGCGAACTTCCCGGACGTCGAGTCGGTGACCTTCCTCGTGGAGGGGGAGGAGATCGAGACGATCGCGGGGCACATCGACGCGAGCGTGCCGTTCGCAGTCGAGCAGTACCGTTAGCGAGCATGAGGGAGATGTCCTGTGGCTGACGCGCGTCCGATCGGCGTGTTCGACTCCGGCATAGGCGGCCTGACGGTCGTCTCCGAGATCATGCGGCAGCTTCCGGCAGAGTCGATCGTCTACTTCGGCGACACGGCGAGGCTCCCGTATGGGCCGAAGTCGAACGAGACGGTCACCGCGTTCTCGATCCAGAACACCGCCTTCCTGCTGCGGCACGACGTCAAGATGATCGTCGTCGCCTGCAACACCGCGTCGTCGGTCGCCATCGGACCACTGGCCGAGCGCTTCGACGTCCCGGTCATCGGCGTCATACGCCCGGGCGCCCTCGCCGCTGCCTCGTCGACGCTCGTTGGACGTGTGGGGGTCATCGGGACGGAGGGCACGATCGCCAGCGGTGCCTATCACACTGAGATCGGGCGCATCGACCGGGAGATCGAGGTGCTCGAGCAGAGCTGCCCGCTGTTCGTTCCACTGGCCGAGGAGGGGTGGACCGACCGCGAGGTGACGCTCGTGATCGCGCACGAGTATCTCCGTCCACTGCGGGACGCCGGTGTCGACGTGGTCGTCCTGGGATGCACGCACTACCCCATCCTCAAGACGACGATCGGGAAGGTCTTCGGACCCAGCGTGAGGCTGATCGACTCGGCAGAGGAGACGGCCAGCGAGGTCAGGGAACGACTTCAGACACTCGACCTGATGCGGGAGGACGATGCGCCGCGCCGGCTCAGGTACTTCGTGAGCGATGTTCCGCACCGGTTCCGCGAGCAGGCGGAGCGTTTCCTGGGCAGCGAGCTGGGCGACGTCTCGATCGTCAGCGAGGAGGAGCTGGTGGAGGAGTGCCCGTGACCCCGGACGACGTCCTCACCCTCGTTCTCGCCACAAGGAACCCGCACAAGGTCGAGGAGATCAACGCCATCCTGAGCGGGCTTCCGGTCCGTATCCTGTCGTTCAACGACCTCCCTGATCTCCCGGATGTCGTCGAGAACGGTGAGACGCTCGAGGAGAACGCCGCGAAGAAAGCCAGAGAGGTCGCGGACGCGACGGGCCGACCGGCGCTGGCCGACGACACGGGGCTCGAGGTCGAGTTCCTCGGCGGCGCGCCCGGCGTCTACTCGGCGCGCTACGCCGGAGAGCCGCCGTCGTACGAGAGGAACAACCGGAAACTCCTGAAGGAGATGGCAGGCGCATCGGAGGAAGACCGCCGGGCGGCGTTCCGGACGGTCGTCGCGCTCGCCGTTCCCGGAGGCGATGCGCGTCTCGTCGAGGGGACGATGGACGGGGTCATCCTGACCGAGCCGGTGGGGGAGGGTGGCTTCGGCTACGACCCGCTGTTCCGTCCGGACGGGGCCGACAAGAGTTTTGCCCAGATGACGAGCGACGAGAAGAACGCCATCAGCCATCGCGGGAAGGCCGTCCGGGCCGCCAGGGAACTTGTCCTTGAGCTTCTGGAGGCCGCACGAGGCGCCGCATGAGGCGTCAAGGAGGGCCTCGGTCGGGACCATCTGAACGGTCGTTCAGCCCTGTGACATGACCAAATGGCTCGCCTGTGCGCAACACCTAAGACACTTTCTCTCCGTCACTTAGAAGAATCTTACCTCCAGATGCTCTTCCTGCTTGCCGCCGCCTGAGGGGCGTGCTAGAATGCGTTTCTCGGGTTCTTTCGGGGACTTCTGAGAAGGAGATCCGACTTGGCTCTCCCCTCCACGCACGAGGGTCAAGTCATCGCCGTGGCCGCGGGCCTCCCATTGGGCCGCGGCCACGTGCTTATCCCGTGAACGCCGGTGGGGGACGGCGGTCCGGGAGCGGTCGCAGATCGGCGTGGGTGCCGGGATGTCGGCCGGCGGCAGACTGCGGATACGTCCGATCCGGCGAGCTTGACACCGTCCTGGGGCCTTCCTATCATAGAGGGTCGAAACAGGGCGGGGCGTGGCGCAGCCCGGTTAGCGCGCCTGCTTTGGGAGCAGGAAGTCGGAGGTTCAAATCCTCTCGCCCCGACCACGCGCGCGCCTGTAGCTCAGTTAGGATAGAGCAACGGACTTCTAATCCGTAGGTCGCTGGTTCGAATCCAGCCAGGCGTACCAGATGTCACGGTGGAAGTAGCTCAGTTGGTAGAGCCCTGGATTGTGGTTCCAGTCGTCGCGGGTTCGAATCCCGTCTTCCACCCCACCACCCTCAACCCCGTCCCGGAGACGGCGTTGCGGGCCGGCAGATGCGCGTGCTAGACTCCCTGAAGGAGCAGCCGGGGGAAGCGCGACAATACCCCGGGTGCACTCCCCTCGAAGCCCCGCGACGAAAGGCGGGCCTGAGGGAACGTCGGGCCCGACGGGAACCCCGAAGAGAGGACGACATATGGCAGGCAGAGGCGTCAACAAGGTCATCCTGATCGGGAATCTGGGCGGCGACCCCGAAGTCCGGCAGACCGGCAGCGGCACGACGGTGACCACGTTCAACATCGCAACGAACGAGACATGGTCGGATCGCGACGGAAACCGTCAGGAGCACACCGAGTGGCACAGGATCGTCGCCTGGGGCAAGCTGGGCGAGATCTGCGGTCAGTATCTGTCGAAGGGACGTCAGGTCTACATCGAGGGCCGTCTCCGTACGCGGACCTGGGAGGACAAGCAGGGTCAGCAGCGGAAGACGACCGAGATCAAGGCAGATGAGATGCAGATGCTCGGGAGCCGCGACGGCGGGGGCGGCGGGCAGCAGGAGCGCACGCCGGAGTTCGCCACCGAGAGCGTCAGCATGGACGACGACGATCTGCCGTTCTGACCGACCCGCGGATCGCTGATTTACAACAGAGGAACCGAGCGCCCCTAGCTCAACTAGGCAGAGCAACTGACTCTTAATCAGTAGGTTGAAGGTTCGATTCCTTCGGGGCGTACCACCGATGCCGGCCGCTCTCGACACCGAGGGCGGCCGGCCTTCTTTCTCCGGAAAGCCCAGGCGCGCCCCGGAAGGCGACGGGGTGCTCCTCCGCGCACAGATGCCGTTGTCGGAGTCACCATGCCCCCAGCGCGCGTCTTCGAGACGACAGCCAAGAGCGTTCTCACGAGGTCGAAGATCCCCGGGCTCGACTACGCGGTCAATCCGTACATCGGATGCACGCACTCCTGTTCCTACTGCTACGCGACCTTCATGAAGAAGTTCATGAAGATCACGGACCCCTGGGGTGAGTTCGTCGGTGTCAAGGTGAACGCGGCGGAGGTGCTGGCCCGCGAAGTTCGGAGGAGGCACCCCGGTCGCGTATCGCTCGGTACGGTGTGCGACCCCTATCAGGAGGAGGAGCGCCGCAGGCTGCTGACCCGCTCGTGCCTCGAGGT
>WJMD01000170.1 GCA_014728125.1 Candidatus Effluviviaceae Genus V sp. | reverse complement strand
TCGATCTTCCGGTCGCCCGACTCCCACTCCGACAACGTCAGGAGCGCGATCTGTCGTGCATCCACGCGCTACCTCCTCGCACCGAAGACGCCGATGGCCTCACGCACGCGGGCAAGGTCGACGCGCGTGTCACGGCAGGGCCCGTTCGGCCTCTCGTTCAGAACCCCGTAGACGGGCAGCGGATAGCTGTCCTGGATCCCCGTGGTCAGATCGGTCTCGCAGGCGACCGCGATGATCGCGTCGGGCCGCACCTCTCCAATCACGCGCCGCGCCAGCGTCCCGCCGGTCGCGACGGCCAGCGAGAGACCGGTCTCCTGCGCGAGCGTCACGAGCTCTGCGATGACGCACTTCCCGCAGCCCGTGCAGTTCTCGATGAGCCCGCCGGTGATCTTGTTCGGGCACTCGGTCGACTGCAGGCAGTGCGGCAGCAGCAGCAGCACGCGCCCGGGACGCTCTCCCGCATTGCCCGCCCGGACGAGCGCATTGTTGACGGCGATGAACGACCGTTTCACCGCGTCGCGGTCGAGTCCGATGATGGTCGCGAGCATCAGGACCGGCGGAAAGAGTATCCAGACGACGGCGCTCGTGATGCTTGAGCCAAACACGATGCGCCGCCCGGTCAGCGCCGAGACAGCGATCGTTGTCAGGCCGAGGGCTATGGCGACGAAGGCGACCCCCGCGACGACCGCGACGATGCCCGGAAGGTCAGGGTGGAACTCGGTCAGCCGCGGGGCGATGAGGTACCACGCGACGGCGGCCAGTGCGGTCAGCAGCAGGAGACCGCCTGCCGCGATCATGATGAAGAGCCGCTTCTCGCGCAATCCCATCATCTCTCTCCCGACGGCCCGGATACGTCCGGCCGCCCTGCTCTCCCGCCCGGGCCGCGCGCTCGAGGCGCCGCCCTGTGTCCGGCGCCGCGTCACGACGTCTCTCCGAACGGGCGCTCCCCGACCTCTGGGCGGTATCCTCTGACGAACGAGGCGGCGTCCATGGCCGACTTGCCCGAGGGCTTGACCTCGAGGAGCCTGACGCTGCCATGCCCTGTCGCGACCTCGATGCCCCGCTCATCGTCGAGCGACACGACCTCGCCCGGTTCGCCGCGCTCCCCGTCCTCGTCCCCGACGCGGGAGACGAGAACCGTGAGCGGGCGGCCGCGGTAGGTCGTCCGCGCTCCGGGCCACGGCGTCATGCCGCGTATGTGATCGTGGACGGTGCGCGCGTCCTTCGTCCAGTCGATGAGACCGTCCCTCTTCTTCAGCTTCCTCGCGTAGGACGCTGCGTCAGGATCCTGCGACGTCCTCGGCGCCTCGTCCCGCTCGATCAGGTCGAGCGTCTCGACCAGGAGCTCGGCGCCCATCGCCGAGAGCCGGTCGTACAGCTCGCCGGCCGTCTCATTCTCGCCGATCGGCGTGCGCCGCGTGAGAATGATCTCCCCCGCGTCGACCTTCCGCGCCATGTACATGGTCGTGACGCCCGTCTCGGTCTCGCCGTTCACGATGACCCAGTTGATCGGCGCGACACCGCGGTAGGCAGGCAGCACGGACCCGTGGACGTTCACGGCGCCCTTCGAGGGGATCGACAGAAGCTCATCGTTCAGGATCTGCCCGAAGGCGACCACGACGAGCACGTCGGGCAGAAGCGCCCTGAGCCGTTCCGCGAACACGGGTGTGTTGACCGACTCGGTCTGGTGGACGGGGATGTCCAGCTCCCCGGCGGCCGTCTTGACGGGCGGGGGCGTCAGTCGCCGGCCCCGACCGGCGGGACGGTCCGGCTGGGTCACGACGAGGAGGACGTCGTGCGCCGAAGCATGGGTTTGTCGGAGGGAAGGCACCGCGAAGTCCGGTGTTCCCATGAACACGATGCGCATGTCGGCAACTCACCGGAGCGGGCTTCAAGGAGCCCGCCCTACGTTCTACGGATGCGCGCCTTGACGAGCTGCCTCTTCAGCGGATTGAGATGATCGAAGAAGAACTTGCCGTTCAGATGATCGATCTCATGCTGGAAGATGCGGGCGAGGGCGCCGGTCACCTCGAGCTTGACCTCGCGCCCCTCGACGTCGAGTCCCTTCACGACGACGTGACTGGGACGTTCGACGTCCGCGGTGACGCCGGGGCAGCTGAGGCAACCTTCCTCGATGACCTCGCGACCGGAGGCCATGACGATCTGCGGGTTGAGAAGAACGACAGCGTCACGATAGACGGCGACATCGTCCTCGTGGTCCGGCGGGGGCTCGGCGACGATCACGCGGAGCGCCTCACCGATCTGCGGACCGGCCAGCCCGACCCCGGGCGGCTCGCCCTCCCGCATGGTGTCGATCATGTCATCGACGACCTTACGGATCTCGGGCGTCACCTCGTCGATCTCGGGAAGGTTGCCGGTCAGCACGTTGTGCCCGTGTCTGACGACGTCACGAACCGCCATGGTGCGGAGCTACTCCCTTACAGCGCTGATGGCGGACTTCGCCACCTCGACCTTGATGCCTTCGGCGATCCGGAGGACGACCTTGTCATCGTGCACGTCCTGGATCTCGCCGTAGAGACCCCCGATGGTCACGACCCTGTCGTTGCGCTTGAGCGCCTCGATCATCTGCTGGCGCTCCTTGCGGCGCTTCGACTCCGGTCGGATCATCAGGAAGTAGAAGATGGCGAAGATCGCGATGAGCATGATGAACATGCCCGTCGCACCGCCTCCTCCGCCCTCGCCGCCCTGTGCGCCGGTCGTACCCATGGCGTGCGCGGTCTCCGGGAACAGCAGTGCTAGTGCCAGCATGGGACTCCCTCCCTAGTGAGCGACGTCGTCCGGCGTCGGTGTGTCGTCCCGGAACCGCTCGCTCTTCACTTTCTCCATCTCCTTCATGAGCTCGTTGGGATCGATGTTGCCGTTCCTCGCGAGAACCCGAACGAGCGCCTCGAGGGACAGCGTATTGGAGAGCGCGAGCTCCTGAAAGGTGACCTCGCGCTTCACGCCGTCCTTGACGAGGAAGAGGCCTGACTTCTCTTCCTCTTTGTCGTCCTTTGGGGACCTTCCGAATACCACGGTGCTCCCTTCGTTGAATCCGTCCTGGCAGCGCGTATGGTAGCAGTCGCCAGAACGCGAAGTCAAGACGACTTGGTGGCGTCGCCGGGCGGGCGGCGCAACCCTGTGATCCGCCTCTCCTGACGCGGCCGTCGCCCGCCGTGGGCTCGGCTCACCCCGTGACGGGAGCCGCGCCGCGTCGGCCGGGTGTCCCTCCGTCCGACGGGTGTCCCGCAATCGGCTCCGCCGGCACCGTCCCCGCCGGCCACCCGCAACCGCCCGTTTCATCAACTCGGTCCCGCCGCATGACCCGCAGGCGGCTCCGCCGGTGTCCTCCCCGGCCGCTCGGCCCGAAGCCGACGTCCGCCTCCATGCTCAATTACGCTATTTGTGACAGAGTTGTTTTTCTCTTGTCAGAATCGGCCGTGAGGAGTAGCATGGTATTGAGCGATATTCAGCCAGCCTCGTGCTCCTCACGGATGCGCGCACAGCAGGAGCCCGGTACTTGCTGGACCGACCGCTCACCTCAGAGGAAAGGGGCGTCCCGGCCCGGCTGCGGGGGCCGCCACCGCGTGCCGAACGAGCGACGAGACCCTGACCGCACGCGCGGGGCCTGCGCCACGGTTGTCCGACACGAAGCATGCAGGGCACCAGCCGCTCTCTTGAGTGGCTGGGTCCCCCCTGGCGGGGGCGGTGAAGGAGAACCGCCCCCGCCTCATATCTCCGACACGAGCCGGATCTCCGATGCGGCAGACCCGCCCGCCGAAGCCCCGATGATCTGCGCAACGCGCCTCATCGCTGAGCATCCTAAGAAGCGAAGCAGTTGACGATTGTCTCTCAGTGCATAACGTGGTAAACTGGTCAATAGATTGTATCTTCGTACTCAGGCGCCGGTGAGGAGGCCTCGCGTGAGAACCGGATCGTACAGCCTGATAGCTCTGCTGTTCATATCGACTTTTGCTCTGCCGCTCGGCGCGGCGGCGCCCGACAACAACGTCGAGTGGGACGGCATATCCCACTACGCGCTGCTCGACCGCACGCCGGCCTGCCCTCTCTCGGGGCAGTCGTTCGCTCTCAGGATGCAGAGCTGGGACAACGACCTGACGGCCGTTCGCGTCCGTCTCGACGACGGCGGCGTCTCGTACTACGATGCCGCGCTCGTCGGAAGCCGCGGCCCGTACGACGTGTGGGAGGCGACCGTCCCGGCCCCGTCCGGAAGCACCATCGAGTTCCTCTTCGAGGTCACAGACGGC
>WJMD01000169.1 GCA_014728125.1 Candidatus Effluviviaceae Genus V sp. | reverse complement strand
GATCCTCTCTGAGACCGCCCTTGCCGAGGGGCTCGACGTCAAGAAGAGCGAGGTCCACGGGATGGCCCAGCGGGGAGGCTCGGTCGTCAGCCACGTCCGCTTCGGCGAGACCGTCCACTCCCCCGTCATAGCCCCCGGCGAGGCCGACCTTCTCGTCTCGTTCGAGAAGATGGAGGCCGTCCGCTGGATCCACTCCCTGGCGCCGGAGGGCAAGGTCATCGTCAACGACCAGGAGATCGTCCCCAGCGGGCTCGAGACCTACCCGAAGGACGTGGACGACGAACTCAGGGAGCGCGCCCCCGACGCTCTGATGCTCGACGCGCTCGCCCTCGCACGGGAGGCGGGCCACCCCCGGGCCGTGAACGTCGTCATGCTCGGCGCCTTCTCGAGGTTCCTCGATTTCACCGTCGAGGAGTGGCAGGAGGCCATCCGGAAGCGCGTGCCCCCGAAGACCGTCGACATCAATCTCAAGGCCTTCGAACTCGGACGCAAGGCCGTCGGGGCCTGAGAGCGAGGGTGAGCGGAAGACGACATGCAGAGGAAGCGCGCGAGACGTCACTTCAGAGGACCGCTCAGGGAATCGAAGCACGACCGCGGGCTCCGGGCCGGGCGGGTTCTCCGTGCCCTTCGGAAGGCCTATCCCGACGTCCATGTCCCGCTCGAGTACTCGTCCCCGCTCGAGCTCCTCATCGCGACCATCCTCTCGGCGCAGTGCACCGACGCCCGCGTCAACGAGGTGACGAGCGGGCTCTTCCCCCGGTACAGAACGGCCGGCGACTGGGCCGCGATCCCGCTCCCCAAGTTGGAGAAGCTCATCCGCTCCACAGGCTTCTTCAGAAACAAGGCCCGGGCGATCCACGAGGCGACGGAGGACATCGTCGAGCGCTTCGAGGGCCGCGTGCCGGACACACTGGATGAGCTGACCAGTCTGCGCGGCGTCGGTCGCAAGAGCGCCAACGTCGTGCTCGCTCACGCCTTCGACACGCCGGGCATCATCGTCGACACCCACTTCCGCAGGATCACACGACGCCTCGGGATGACGCGCGAGTACGATCCGGTCAGGATCGAGTTCGATCTGATGGAGTACGTGCCTCGGAAGGACTGGTCCGAGTTCTCGCTGCTCGTCACGTGGCACGGCCGCGAGACGTGCACGGCGCGGAAGCCGGCCTGCGGAGACTGTCCGATCGCCAGGGAGTGTCCGGCCGCGTCGTCCGACGGGCAGGTGATGTGGAAGGTCAAGGAGCCGGGCGGCCGGTCGTAGCAGCTCCGCCACCACTCTGAACATGAAGTCGGCCCGGCGGGAGTCCGCCGGGCCGGCTTCGTTCGCGTCTGTCCGATGTCCTACTCGTCGAGATCGATGGCCTCGGCGGGGCAGCTCTCCGCCGCCTCGTCGACGGCATCCTCGAGATCCTCCGGGACCTCTCGGACCGTTACGACCGCCGTTTCGTCATCCATCTCGAACACCTCGGGGCAGATCTCGACACAGAGACCGCACCCCGTGCAGGCGTCCTCGTCGACCCGCGCCCGCATCGTTCGCCTCCTTCAAGAAGCCATGGGCCTCGCCGGCGTCCGGGGCGCACCCCTTGAGGCGCCGACTGCGAAACGAAACGAGCGAGAATCTAAACCCGGGCGAGGAGGCCTGCAAGAAAGAAGTTCGCCCGGAAGGTCGGACGAGCGACCTGTCGCCTGAGCGGTCGTGACGCCCTTCAGGAACGCTCTTACTCGACGATGATGGCCTCGGTGGGGCAGGCCTCTGCCGCCTCCTTGACGCAGGCCTCCTTGTCGCCCGGGACGTCGGCGGTCTTGACGACGGCCTTGTCGCCGTCCATCTCGAAGATGTCAGGGCACGAGTCGGGACAGAGCCCGCAGCCGATGCAGTCGTCGGCGGAGATCCTGACCTTCATGGCATCCTCCTCTGATCTTCTTTGATGCTGCCTGCAACCATCGGCATCCTAGCAACCCCGGAGACCCGGCACAAGGAGAACCGGCACCTCCGCCCCTTGCGCACGGCCCGAACGTCCCATATGATGGTCCATACTCACAACAGACGAGGCAGCTGTCCAGACGGCCCGCCGGCGGATGTGACGACCCGGCGGCCCACCGGAGGAGACGACATGGCCCAGGCAATGAGCGACAGGGAGCGGATCGAGCTCGCCCTGAAGACCGAGGAATCCGGCAACGACTTCTACCTCGACGCCGCCTCGAAGACCGACCACAAGCTCGCACGGGCGGCGTTCGAGGTCCTCGCGAAGGAGGAGATCAGACACGTCGAGCTCATCGAGGCACTCTCGCGGACCCTCAGCGGCGAGGGCGGACCGGTCGAGACGACGTCGCCCGAGAAGAAGGACCTTGAGAAGCGGGTCAAGACGGTCTACGAGAAGGCGGGCGAGGAGACGGTCGAGGGGAAGATGGAGCCGGCCGAGGCGTACGAGAAGGCCATCGAGCTCGAGAAGAAGATCGCCTCGCTCTACTACGGCTACATCGAGGAGTGTCAGTCGGACGAGGCGAGACGCCTATTCAAGGCACTCTACCAGGAGGAGCAGGACCACCTGAGCCTGCTCGAGGACATGCTGGGCTACCTCACCGACCCGGACAGGTGGTTCATCGACCGCGACATGGTCCTTCTGGACGGCGCGTGATCCGAGCATGAACGGCACACGAGACAGAGCGGAGGCCGCCCGAACCCTCTGGACGGGCGGCTTTCGTTCAGGGCTGGAAGAGACCCTTCTCACACAGCTCGTCTCCCGGCGGGACGACGGTCCGCTCGCTGCGCTGACCGTCGCCGTGCCGACCAATCTCCTCAGACAGCATCTCTCACGACGCCTGGCCGAACGGACGGGCGCGCACGTCGGGGTCCGGTTCGTCACGCTCAAGGACCTGGCCTCCGTCTCGGTGCCGCCCTCGTTCTTCGCGGAGCGCACCCTCCTTCCCCCCGGGGCGCCCGAGGTGATCCTCCGGCGGCTGATCGACGACGGGCTCCTCGAGGGCGGCTACTTCGAAGCCGTTCGCGATCGGCCGGGCATCCCCGGCGCGCTCCTCCGCGCCGTCCGGACCCTGCGGGAGGGCGGCTTCTCCATCGCAGGCTACGAACGAGCGGCCGCCGGAGCTGGTCTCCTTGCGGGCGGCCGTCGAAGCAAGCTCGCGGAGCTTGTCCGCGTCTGGAAGGCGCTCGAGGCGGACATCGGCCGCGGCGGATGGTGCGACGACCTCCATCTCATGACGGGCGCCGCGGAGGCGCTCGAGGCGGGTCCGCCCGAGCGGCCGCCGATCGTCTACGGGTTCTACGACCTGAACGCTCTGCAGAGAAGGCTCGTCGCTGCGGCGCTCGGAGACGGCCCCGCGACGGTCTTCGTTCCGTGGGAGAACGTCGAGTCGTGCCGATACGCGCTCCGCACCCTCCGGTGGTTCGAGGAGCTCGGCTTCACCCGGAGGAGCGTGCAGGAAGACCCCACCGGGACTCTGCCGGCCCCCGAGCGGACGGAGATCCTCTCGGCGCCCGGAGAGGAACGGGAGGCGAGAGAGACCCTGCGGCTCATGGTGGACGCCATGGAACGTCGGGAGCTCAAGCGCCAGGACGTCGCCGTACTGCTCCGCTCCCCCGAGATGTACGGCGACATCTACGCGAAGGACCTCGCGGCGCTCGGTTTCGATGCGTACATCGAGACGCCTGCGCCGCTGGCGACGACGCGCGAAGGCCGGTCGATGCGCGCGCTCATCAGGGCGGTCGAGAGCGACTTCGGGCGTGTCGAGGTCATGGAGTTCCTGGAGCTGTCCGGGCTGGAGCTCGACGGCGGAGCGGCTCCGATCGCCCAGTGGGCGCGCATCTCGACGATGGCCGGCATCACGTCCGGTCCGGAACGCTGGATTGCCTCGCTCGAGCGGCTCGAGCGGCGTCTGGCCCGGGGAGGCGACGGGGACCGCTTCGCGGAGGAACACGCCGACCTCCTCGAACCCGTACGCTCGCTCCTCGCACTCCTTCAGGAGATACTCCCGCCCCTCGAGCACATCGCGCGGAGAGCGCCGATGGGACGCCACCTCGACGCGCTCCTCGCGGTCCACGAACGCGTGTGCTCCGGGACCGGCGGAGCCACACCCGTCATCGAAGCCGTCACCGGACTCCGCCGGCTGGAGCCGTTCGCGGGCGCGGTGAGTTTCGAGACGGTCGCCGAGCTCGTCCGGGGCGCCCTCTCGGGAAGCCGCAGGCGCGGCCTCAGGTTCGGCGAGGGCGGCCCGAACGTCCTCAGCCTCATGGGGGCGCGCGGTCTCTCGTTCCGTACGGTCATCGTGCCGGGGCTTGTCGAGAAGGGCTTCCCTCTCCCCCGCCGGCAGGACCCGATCCTGCTCGACGCAGAGCGGGCCGCGCTGGACCGCGTCAGGGACGACGACGGTTTCCTCCCGCTCCGCGGCGAGAGCGGCTCAGAGGAGGAACTCCTGTTCCGGATAGCCACCGGCTCCGCGGATGAGATGCTCGTCCTGAGCTTCCCCAGGATCGACGTGGCGAAGGGACGGCCTCGGATCCCGTCGGTCTTTCTCCTCGAGATGCTTGACCAGCTGACGGGGCGGCCGCACGACTACGAGACGTTCGACCGGAGTCCGCAGGTACGGCGGGTCTCTCTGTCGCGCCGGTTCCCCGAGCGCCGGGACCGCTCGCTCACGGAGGACGAGTTCGACGGCTGTACGGTGCTCGCGGCGCTTCACGGCGACGGCACAGAGGCCGCGTATCTCTTCGCGAACCACCCTGTGCGACGCCGCGGAGCGGAGATGGAGGTCGCCCGGTGGGGCAACAGCTGCTTCACCCCGTACGACGGCGCGATCACTTCGGACGAAGGCAGGGTCGCCGTCGCCGACCTGTCAGGTGTCGGCCCGGAGGGCACGCTGCCCGACCGGTCCGTCTCGGCGACCGCGCTCGAGGAGTACGCCGGCTGTCCCTTCCGGTATCTCATGCACCACGTGCTCGGCATCGAGCAGGAGGACCCGCCGGAGGACATCACGGAGCTCTCGGCACTCGACCGGGGCACGCTCTACCACGAGGTTCTCGAGCGGTTCCTGACGAGGTTGCGGGACAGCGGCGGACTGCCGCTCGGTCCGGACGGCACGGAATCACTGAGAGAGACGATACGCGAGGTTGCCGGGCGGGCCGGCGAGGCGCTTCCCGGCTACCACGTCGCTCGGGAGCTGGAGCTCGAGGAGCTGGAGAAGCGGCTGGGGCTCTGGCTCGCCTGGGAGATCAGAGGGAGCGCTCGGCTCGTACCGACGCTCTTCGAGGCCGCCTTCGGGAAGCGGCTCGAGGGAGAGGATGGAGCCTCCGTCGAGCTCACTGCCGGAGGCCGGCGCGCCTCGTTCGCAGGCCGTATCGACCGCATCGACACCTCCAGCGACGGCGACCCGGCGCGGGTGATCGACTACAAAACCGGCAGGGCGCCGAAGGGAAAGGCCGCGACGGGGCTCCGCAACGGGACGCGCCTCCAACTGCCGATCTACATGATCGCCGGCGACGCGATCCTCACGAGAGGAAAGCTCGGGACGGCGGTCGGCTCGGCGGCCTATCTGCACCTGCGGGAGCCGGGGGGCCCGGTCACCGTGGGATTCGAGCGCGCCGAGTTCGAAGAACGTCTCGACGACCTGACGTTCGCTGTCGGTCTCATCCTCAAGGGCATCGAGGAAGGGATGCTCTTCCCCTGGCCGGACGGCGGACGGTGCAGATTCTGCCATTACGAGCGCTCCTGTGGCGTCATCGCGCTGCCGCTCGCGCTCATGAAGCGGGGCGACCCGCGCGCTTCGCACTTCGTCTCCGGTCTCGCAGAGATAGAGTGAGGTGATCCCCGTGGCCGACAGCGGCAGCGCTCCGCGGCTCATCGACAGGACGGACAGGCGCCTGGCCTCAGGGCTCGACGGCGGCCTCGAGGGGACGTGGCTCGTCGAGGCGGGCGCCGGGACCGGGAAGACCACGGTGCTGGTCGACCGCATCGTCGCGAACCTGGCCGCCGGGGTACCGTTCGACCGCATCGTCGCCATCACCTTCACGGAGAAGGCGGCAGGTGAGCTCAGGCTCCGGGTGCGGCAGAAGCTCGAGCAGCTCGCCGGAGCGGCCGGCGAGACCGAGGGGCCCCTTCGCGAAGCTCTCCGTTCGATCGACCGGGCCGAGATCGGCACGATCCACGGGTTCGCCTCCCGTCTCGTCCGCGAACGGCCGGTAGAGGTCGGCGTCGACCCGGGGTTCGCCGTCGCCGACGCGTTGACCCAGACCATTCTCCAGAAGGACGCGTGGGACGAATGGTTCCGCGACGAGCTCTCACGTGACGACGTGCCGGCTCTGGGGACGATCAGACGGCTGGGAACCCGCGACAAACGGATCCGGGACATCGCATTTCAGCTCGTGGCCCACCGCGACATGGCCGACCTGGTTCCCGACCCGGGCAAGCGCCCGGACATCGCGCCCCTGCTCTCCGCCTTCCGCGAGGGAGCCGCGGAGCTCGACCGTCTCGTCGCGGACGGCTGCTCGAACGAGGAGGACACCGCCGCGATCCTCATCCGCTCCTTCTCCCTCGCCGTCGAGGACGCACGCTTCGTCCCCGAGCACGCGCTTCCGGCGTACCTCCTGAGGGAGGTCACACCCGGACCGGGATCGAACAAGGGCAACAAGAAGAACTGGGACGCCGACGCGCTCGATGCGGCCCGTGAGGTCGGCACCAGGCTGAGAGAACTGCAGGCCGAGACGCTCCTGGAGGCCGGTCACCACGCTGCCGCGGGTCTCATGCGCTGGCTTCTCGGGTTCGTCGAGCACTACCAGGCCGTCAAGCGCGAGCGCGGCTTCCTCGACTTCGACGACCTCCTCATCGAGGCGCGGAACCTGCTTCGCGACAACCGGGATGTCAGGCGACACTTCAAGCGCGCGTTCGACCGGATCCTGATCGACGAGTTCCAGGACACCGACCCGCTCCAGTGCGAGATCGCCTTCTTCCTGGCGGAGCGCGAGGGCGCCTTCGAGACGCGCTGGCAGGACGTCGAGCTCGAGCCGGGGAAGCTCTTCATCGTCGGCGACCCCAAGCAGTCGATCTACCGCTTCAGGCGCGCCGACATCGAAGTCTACGAGGAGGCCAAGCGGGTGATCGAGCATGCCCGCGGAACGAGCGGCGTCCTGACACTGACCCAGAACTTCCGGACTCGTCCCGCCATCGTCTCGGAGCTCAACGAGGCCTTCGCCCCGACGATGGTCGCCCCCGAGGGCGAGCGCCGCTACCAGCCGGACTACGAGCCGCTGACGTCCTTCCGGGAGAGGGATGCGCGCGGGCCCGGGGTCGTGCTGCTGCCTCCTCCGTTCGACATCTCGGAGGGACTCGACGACGGCCCGCGCGGGAGCTCGTTCGCCGACCTCAAGCGGGCTCTCGAGGCCTCCACGGTCGCGGCCTTCGTCGCGAGGCTCGTGAACGACCCGCAGGAGCGTGTCTGGGACAAGACGACCGGCGTCTGGAGACGGGTGAGGCTCTCGGACATCGCCGTCCTGTTCCGCACAGGCACGGCGCTCGAGCACTACGAGGATGCGTTCGACGCACACGGGCTCGACTACCGCATCGCGGGCGGCAAGCGCTACTACGCGCGGCGCGAGGTCCGCGAGCTCGCGACGGTGCTCGCCGCCGTCGAGGACCCCCACGACCTGGTGGCGGTCGTCGGCGCCCTCAGGACGCCGTTCTTCGGTGTTCCGGACGACGCCGTCGTGCTGCATCGTCACCGAACGGGCGGCCTCGACTACCTGCGAAGCACCGACGGCGATCCGAGGGTCGAGGAGGCCTTCGCCCTGCTGCGCGAGCTCCACCACGCCAGAGACACCGAGCAGACGCCCCGGGTCATCGAGCGGCTCTTCAGACTGACGGGAACACCTGAGCTCTATCTGATGAAACCCTCGGGCGAGCAACGGCACGCCAACCTGATGAAGGTCGTGGAGCTCGCGACGTCGCTGGGTGAGAAGGAGCTCCTGTCGTTCGGGGGGTTCGCGCGCTGGCTCGATGATGTGACGAGCCTCACGCCGGAGGAGGCGGAGTCGCCGCTCTCCGAGGAAGGCGACGAGTTCGTCCGGATGCTCACGATCCACAAGTCCAAGGGACTGGAGTTCCCGGTGACCGTCCTGGCGGATCTCTCGGGAGGAACCCGTCACACCAGCCCGTTCATCGTCGACCGGGAGGCCGGCCGTCTCTCACTGAGGATCGGCGCAAAGGACTCCGGGATCGAGACGTCGAACGACCGGTCGCTCAGGGAGCTCGAGCGGAAGCGCGAGGATGCGGAGCGCATCAGGCTGCTCTACGTCGGGACGACCCGCGCGCGCGACCTCCTGGTGATCCCGTGGTTCGAGGGCGGCAGGATGCAGAAGAAGTCGCCGCTCGGCGACCTGGAGGTGCTCCGCTCCAGGGCGGAGGAGCCCGGAGCCTGGCTCGACACGTCGGAGGCGTCCGGCACCGCATCGCTCGACACATCGCTCCTCGATCGAGAACGACCGCGGCCGGCCGCCGTACGGGTCGACTTCGAGGCGACGCTCAAGGCCGATCCGGAGGAGACGGTCGCGCATGAGGAGAAGCGAGCGTGGGAGCAGCGCATGAGGAGCCTCCCGAAGACCGCCGACAAGGGGGTCTCCTATCTCACGCCCTCGTCGCTCGCGGAGCACGGTGCGACGGGGCGCGACCCCACGGCCGAGCCGATGGAGGACCTCCCCTCTTCGGGCGCCGATGTCGGCACGCTCGTCCATGCAGTGCTCGAGCGGATCGACCTTGAACGCCCGGACGACGTCGAGGAGCTTGCGCGCTCCCTCGCCAGAACCGAGGGACTGGCCGCCGAGGCGGTCGCGGACGCGGCGGCGCTGCTGGAACGCGCGCTCGGGACGCCGACGCTCCGGAGGGCGGCGGCGGCGCACACCGTCCTCAGGGAGGCGCCGTTCTGCATGAGGGACGGGAACAGGTTCGTCGAGGGGAAGATCGACCTCGTCTTCGAGGACGACGACGGCCTCGTGGTCGTCGATTACAAGACCGACGTCGTCCCCGAGGGCGGCACAGCGGCGCTGGCTGACGCTTACCGCAGGCAGGCCGAGGCCTACGCGGCGGCCGTCGAGCGCGTCGCCGGCCGCCCGCCGACCGACGTCCTCCTCCTGGCCCTCAGAGCGGACGAGCCCGAGGTGGCGCTCTGACTGAGCGCCGCCCCGGGCCCGCTTCCTGGAATCCCCGCCTCGAGCCGCGGTCTACTTGAGAAGAACCATGCTGTTCGAGAACGTCTCGCCGCCGACCGCCAGCCGATAGTAGTAGACGCCCGACGCGACGTCGCGGCCGGCGTCGTCCCGGCCGTCCCAGGCCGTGGTGTGCCGACCGGCCGGTAGTGCCGCTCCCGCCTCGAGCGTCCTGACCTCCCGTCCCGAGAGGTCGAAGACCGTCAGCGTGACGTTCGAGGGCCTCGGCAGCTCGTACTGGATGAGCGTCACCGGGTTGAACGGGTTCGGGTAGTTCCCACGAAGGGCCGGCCGACCGTCGACCGCCCCGCCGGCAACTCCGGTCCAGTCTCCCTCGGTGACCTCGAGGCGCTGGTCGGCCGCCACGCCGACCGCCCGCTCGACGAGGCCCGACGGCCAGACGACCTCGAGCGTATCGATCGTCGCCGCGGCCCCCAGACCGAACTCCAGCTCGGGCGAGTCCTGCGAGAGATAGCCGGTCGAGCCCGCGACCTCGCGCCACTGCTCGACACCTCCCGTCACGATGCGCACGCGCGCCCCGACGGCCGACCGATTCGAGATGACGCCCTCCAGGTCGACGACGAGCCAGTGGTTCAGGCTTCCCCACCCGTTCTCGAAGAGACGGTTGGAACCGGTCGCGAGACCGTTGTTCCCCAGGTAGAGATCGACGTCGCCGTCGCCGTCGTAGTCGGCCGATGCGAGACCCCAGACGAAGCCCTCGTTGGTCAGAGGCGCGATGCTCCCGTCGGAGAACGCGTAGTCGGGCGGACCGGAGTTCCTCATGAGCAGGTTGGCCGACCCGTACTTCCCCAGGTAGAGATCGAGGTCGCCGTCGTTCTCCGCGTCGAGCCACACGACGCCCGTTCCCGCGCCGCCGTCGCTCAGCGGGAACACGGACACGTCCGTGAACCCGCCGCCGTCGTTCCGGAGGAGCCGGTTCGCGGCGTTGAGGTTCGCAAGGTAGAGATCCGGATCACCGTCGTTGTCGTAGTCGCCCCAGGCGGCCCCGATGCCGTCCGCGGCGTCCGCGAGGGCCCCGGCCGCCACGTCGACGAACGCGCCGGCGTCGTTCCGGAGGAGCCTGTTGGCCGTCCCGCGGTTCACCAGGTAGCAGTCCTGGTCCCCGTCCAGGTCGTAGTCGGCCCAGACAGCGGACTGGCTGTTGCCGGGGTCGTCCATCGGCGCCGAGGTGGCGTCAGTGAAGAAGGCGCGCCCCGGCACGTTGTTCTCATAGAGTCTGTTGGTTCCGTTGTTGGCGACGAAGAGGTCGAGGTCGCCGTCGAGGTCGTAGTCGACCCACGAGACGCCGTACCCCTCACCCGGGTCGTCGAGCGGCGCGGCCGTTGCGTCGGCGAACGTCCCGGCGTCGTTCCGGAAGAGCCGGTTCGCCCCGTCGTTCACCAGGTAGAGGTCGTGGTCACCGTCGCCGTCGTAGTCGCCCCACGAGACGCCCATGCCCACGCCCGCGTCGTCGAGCGGCGCGGCCGTGACGTCGGTGAACGTTCCCCCGTCGTTCCGGAAGAGCCGGTTGACTCCGTCCGCGTTGGCTACGTAGACGTCCTGGTCGCCGTCGCCGTCGTAGTCGGCCCAGGCGATGCCGCCGGCCCGGCCGAGGTCCCCGAGGGGCGGTTCCGTCGCGTCGGTCCACTCGGGCGACCGTCTCTCGACGGCCGGGACGAGCACCATGGTCGTGTCGCCCGCGAAGCGCATGCAGACGGGCCCGGCACATGAGGGAAAATCGGCCAGCGCCTGCTCGTACGCATCCTCCACGGTGTCACCGGCGTTCACATACGAGAAGAACGCGTTCTGCCAGTCAATCGAGACGACCCAGCAGTCGCCGCAGATCTCATCGCCCATACCGCAGTAGCCGACGGTCGTCGTCGCCCAGCTCGAGCCCTTCCGGAACTCGTACGACAGGCTCCCGTCCGAGATGCTGCACATGCCCCCGCAGCTGCCGATGAACGCGAACGGCATCCGACCGTGGCCGGCGATCCACGCCTCGATCTCCGAGGCGTAGGTCGTCTCGTAGGCCGTGCCCCCGGTGCACCCGCTCCCGAAGGAGAACGAGCCGCCGTGCGCCAGCTCATAGAAGACGGCCGTCGTCTCGGACTGCACGTAGGCCTGGACCTCGGCCTGCGTCGGCCAGAGCGTCTCGTCGGTCGGGTAGCCCATCGTCTCGAACCACGTGTGGGCGTTCCCGGACCACGCGGTCCAGCCCCCGTCGCACGGGTTGTCGTACCAGGGGCCCGTCAGGGAGTACCCGCCGGCGGGCGGCGGGACACCCGGACCGAGCCTCTCTCCGGTCACGGCGTCGACGATGGTCACGTGCTGGAACCCGGCCGCGTCCTCGCTGCGGACGACCCAGCAGGGATTCGACGGAGTCCGTTCGAGCGGGAAGACGTCCGAGTCGGGAGTGATGATGTAGAGGTCGGCGAAGAGAACCGAGCCCGGCGCGAGCGCCCCGGCCTCGCCGGCCGTGATGACCGGAGCGGGCGTCCGGTCGTCGACGTCGTCGCGCCAGACGGCCTTCCGGGAGAGCAACTCGCCGCTCGCGCGGTCGAACCGGTAGACGATCTGGTCCTTCTCGACGACGGCGCCGTGGAGCGTCCGCTGATGGTGGTAGACCTCGAAGGGACCGATGACGACGCGTTCGAAGGCCAGATGGCCGTCGCCGTGTTCCTCGATGACGCGGGCCGGGTCGGCCGCCGGGGCGGCGGTCGCCGTCAGGAGCGCGAGGACGACGGGCAGGATCCGCTTCATGGTTGCCTCCCGTATGCGTGCCGCCGGCCCGCTCTCGCCGAGGCGCGGGCCGCTATCTCAGGAGCACGATCTTCTCCACATCGCTCGAGCGTTCCGCCGTGAGCCTCGCGAAGTAGACCCCTGACGAGGCCGGGTTCCCGCCATCGTCACGGCCGTCCCACGTGACGGAGCCCGTCCCGCCGGCGTCGAGCCCGGCGACGAGACGGCCTCCGAGCGAGTAGATCTCGATGGTCACTGCCTCCGCCCGCGGCGCCTCGAAGCGGACCGTCGTTCCCCCGCGCGCCGGGTTCGGATGCACGCTCAGGATCCGCGCACCTGCCGGGGTCTCACCGACGCCCGTCCCGATGGGCCAGAGGCCCGCATCGACCGTCGTCCAGCCGCCCTCGGGGACCGTCACCGGCCCGATGGTCAGCGTCTCGTAGCCGGCGGCAGCGAACCGGAGCGTGTAGTCGTCGGGCTTGAGGGGCCTCCAGTAGCGTCCGTAGGTCGCGTCCGTCAGGCGCGGGTCGAGCACCTCGGAGGTCGCCTCGAGCACCTCGACCTCGGCGACGAGCGGGGCGCCCGTCGTCGCGTCGGTCACGTGGCCGGTGAAACCCGGACCGGCGAGCCGTTCGATGAGGGAGTACGAGCCTGTCGACACGCGGTCGCAGATGCCGTCGACGTCGCCGGCCGGCGGGATGCACATGTAGCTCAGGATCTCCATCGTGAGACCGATCGTCCCGAGATGGCCGTACTGCCAGTTCCTGGCCTTCCCCTGCGTCGCGTAGCCGTAGACGGCCGAGAAGCTCGAGCCGTCCGCCTTCTTCGTCCGGTCGGCCAGCTCGCTCGCGACGGCGTAGATGGTGTGGTGGTCCGGAGCGAAGCTGTGGCCGGGCCAGTACCACGGGTAGTAGATGCAGTCGCCCGACGAGATGAGCGGGCTGTGGTAGTTGAGAGCGAAGACCGGCTTGGTCGCCTCACAGAGATCGCGCATTGCCTGGGTCTCGTTCTCGGAGAACGGCCACGGGCCGCGGTAGTACGACGCCGTCGTGTCGGGGTCTCCCCCGTCCCAGTTCCAGTCGTAGTTGTTGTTCGGGTCGACGCCGTCGAAGTCGAGGTCGAAGACGCCGTTCCCGTTGTTGTCGCGCGTGTTCTTCCGCCAGGTCTCGTCGATCCCGTCGGTCACGACGACGTGGCCGTCCGGGTTCAGTATGGGGACGAACCAGATCTCGCAGTCGTCGATCCACGCCGTCATCGTGTCGTCGACGCCGTAGGCCGTGGTCAACTCGTCGATCATCCACATGATGACCTCGAGCCCGAGGACCTCCTCGGCGTGGTGCACGCCGTCGAAGAGCACGACCGGCTCGTCCTCGTCCACGTCCGGGTTGTCGGAGAGCTTCATGGCCCAGATGGCGCG
>WJMD01000168.1 GCA_014728125.1 Candidatus Effluviviaceae Genus V sp. | reverse complement strand
CGCGTCCAACGGGGTGAGCGGTTCCTGACGATGCCGGCCGATCGCGTCGGCCGGCGGGCGGGACCCAGGCGAAAGGGGGAGGACATGGCACCGAAGAGACGCTGGACCAGGGCGCTCCCCATCGTGGTCCTCGCAGCGGGTCTCCTGATCCCGGCCTTCATCGGGAGGGACGACCCGGCGCCGGCGGTCGCAGCAGATACGCCGGCCTCGTACGCGGGACGGACCGCGGCCGAGTGGGAGCGATTGGCGGACCGGGCGGCCGACGCCGGCTCGCTCGACCGCGCACTCAAGTACCTCAAGAGCGCAGAGCGGGTCGCGCCGGGAACCCAGTACGCCGACAGGCTGCATTCCATCCGCCGCCGTCGATGGGCGGCGCGCGAACTTGCAGCTCTCAGACGACGGTTCCTCGAAGGCGCGCCGGCGAAGGTGGAGTACACGTCCGACGGAGACGTCGCGATGGCCTACCGCACGACGCCCGCGCTTCCCGGTGAGAATCTCTGGTCGCTGGCGACCGGCGCGGCACGGGCGGAGCACCGCCTCGAGCCCGGCGATGAGCCGGAGAGACGGCTTGTCTACGCGTGGTGGGACCGGCTGACCGAGCTCAACGGGCTGCGGGAGCTCGAGGTCGGTGAAGAGGTGCTGATCCCGCTTCTCGACGAGGAAAGGCAGGCTCTCGCGGCCGCCGCCATCGAGGACCTGCAGCGCATCGACCGCGGCTTCGCGGAGCTCGAGTCGGGCGATATCGACGGCGCGGAGGCGGTCCTGGCCTCGGTGCGCGGCTCGTTCGCTCGCGGCACCGGCGAGTACGCTCTCCTGGTGCAGGAACTGGAAGATGAGCGGGCCAGACTCCGCCGCGAGCGTGAGAGTGGGCTGGTCGCGCGGGCGCACGAGCTCGCTGCACGGGCCGACACGCTCTCGAGGGCGACGGCGTACGACGATTACGTCTCAGTGCTCGACGAGGCACGGCGCGCACTCGAGGAAGCGGAGGGACTCACCGACGGCGAGCAGTACTCCGCGGCGCTGCGGTCTGTCGACGCGCTTGTGGCTGCGGCCGAGCGTGTCCGCGTCGAGGGCGACGGGACGGTCGTCGTCCTGCGCGAGCCCGGGGAGCCGTTCACCGACGCCGCACTTGAGGCCGTCGAGTGGCTCCTCGAGCGCGAACTTCATCGAGGCGACGCGGAGTTCCCCGAGGTCGACCGGAAGACCCCCGACCAGATCGCGTGGGCCCGGTTCCTCTACGCGGCCTCGGAACTGGCGGAGGAACGCGGGATCGAACTGGCGGCGGTTCTGACGTCGTCGGACGGCGGAGAGATCGTCCTGCCTCATCCGTCGAGCTACTTCGATCGCTAGACACCTCAGCACTTGTCGTTGCCGCCGGTCCGGTTCGCGTCGTAGCATGGGGGCGAGCCGGACCGGGCGTCTTTCGGGGGGGCAGAGGTGACGCACTGGACAGAGGAGTTCTTCGGCGGCGCGTGGAACATCATCCAGCGCTCGCCGGAGCTCAGGAGAAAAGCCGTCGATGAGGCCGCCTTCCTGGAGGAGGCGCTGGGACTGACACCTCACAGTCGTGTGGCCG
The DNA here is from genome assembly GCA_014728125.1 of Candidatus Effluviviaceae Genus V sp. Classification (NCBI taxonomy): domain Bacteria; phylum Candidatus Effluviviacota; family Candidatus Effluviviaceae; species Candidatus Effluviviaceae Genus V sp. The sequence continues at coordinate 1,968 of WJMD01000168.1, read as the reverse complement.
ACGTTCCGTGCGGGGACGGACGCATCCTGCTGGAGCTTGCCAGGATGGGGCACAGGGTCGTCGGACTCGATGCCTGTCGGAGGAGCGTCCGGAGGGCGCGCGACCGCGTGCGCCGCTCGGGGGTCGAGGCATGCGTCCGGCTCGGCGACATGCGCGCGACCGGACTCGAGCCCGGGTTCGACGCCGCCGTGAGCTGGGGCGGGAGCTTCGGGTACTTCTCTGATGAGGAGAACGAGGCGGTGCTGCGCGAACTCGTCCGGCTGACGCGGCCCGGCGGCGCTGTTCTCGTGGAGAGCGTCGGTCGTCCCTACGTGCTCAGGCACTTCCTCAAGGAAGTCGAGCACAGCGTGGGCGATCTCACGGCCGTCTCGCGGAACCGATGGGACGCGGCGACGGAACGGCTCGAAGGCCGCTGGACGTTCAGAAGGAGAGACACCGTCGAACGGAGCCGCACGAGGATGCGGCTCTACACGTTGGGTCAGATGAAGCGGCTGCTCGAGAGGGCGGGCGCGCCGCTGGAGGTCGCTTTCGGCGGCATCGACGGCGAACCGTATCGGAGCAGCAGCAGAAGGATGATCGTCGTCGGTCGCAGGAGCTGAAGCGACCCGACGACGTCGCAGCGCTACCGGAACAACGACGCCCCGCCGTTGTCAGGCGGGGCGTCTCTCGCTGCGGGCCCGGCTGTCCGGTCTTCGAAGGTACGGAGACCACGGCGCGCCGACCGTCACTTCGTCGACATGCTCTTCAGCAGTTTGAAGTACTCACTGTCGGTCGTGATGATGAGCGAGCTCTCCTCGTCGATCGTCTCCTGATAGCTTTCGAGCGTCCGCAGGAACTGGTAGAAGTCGGGGTCGCGACCGTACGCCCGGGCGTAGATGGCGGTGGCCTCGCCGTCGGCCCGGCCCTTGATCTCCTCGGCGATCTCGTACGCCTCCGAGTGGATGCGGTCGAGCTCCTTCTCCTTCTGTCCACGGATCTCGGCGCTCTCGCCCTGTCCCTCCGACCGGTACCGCTCCGCGATCCGCTTCCGCTCGGAGATCATGCGCTCGTAGACGTTCTGCCTGACCTCCTCGACGTAGTTGACGCGCTTGACGCGGACGTCGATGAGCTCGATGCCGTATCTCGGCATCTGCTCCGAGGCCTGCCGGAAGATCCGCCGCGTGATCTCGGTCCTCCCGACGGTCACGGCCGCGGTGTCCTCGGCGGCCTGCGTCTGGACCTCGAGATCGACGAAGGGAAGCTCCCGGTCCGTGTTCCGTACCACCTCGAGCAGAAGCTGGTTCGTGACCCTGTCGCGCGCGGCGGCATCGATGACGTCATCGAGGCGCGCCTGCGCTCCGAGCTCGTTCGACACCGACTGCATGAACTTGAGCGGGTCGATGATGCGCCATCGAGCGAACGTGTCGACCCAGATGTACTTCTTGTCCTTCGTCGGGATCTGGCTCGGGTTGCCGTCCCACTCCAGGATACGCTTGTCGAAGTAGTTGGCCTTCTGGATGAACGGCGCCTTCGTATGCAGTCCCGGCTCGGTGACCGGGTCACCGATCGGATCGCCGAACTGCGTCACGACGACCTGCTCGGTCATATCGACCACGTAGAGCGAGTTCGTGAGGACGATGAGACCGACGATCACCAGGACGGCGACGGTGATGACTCTCCCTGCGTTCATTCGCCACCTCCCTTCAGCTGGTCCAGTTGAAGGAGTGGCACGAGATTCTCCAGCTCGGGGTCGACCACGATCTTTCTGCGAATGCGCGGGAGGAGCTCCGTCATCGTCTCGAGGTAGAGACGGCGTCTCGTCACGTCGCGGGCTCTGGCGTACTCCTTGTAGAGCGCAAGGAACCGCTCTGCGTCGCCCTGCGCCCGGTTGACGCGCGCCAGCGCGTAGCCCTCGGCGTCGCGGATCATCCGCTGGGCCTCGCCCTCGGCCGCAGGGATCTCCTTGTTGTACTCCGCCCAGGCCTCGTT
>WJMD01000167.1 GCA_014728125.1 Candidatus Effluviviaceae Genus V sp. | reverse complement strand
GAGAACGATCACGACGAGCGCGCAGGCCGTCGTCAGCACCTTGAAGGCGAGATCGGCGCCGCTCTGACGCGCTCTCTGTTCAGCGCCGTTCGGCACTCGGGCCTCCGTCCGGGAGAACGATGCGGCCGTTGCGACATGGCGGGCGGACCCGCCGCGCCACCCGTGCCGCAGGGACGAACGCTAGCTTTTGGCCGGCGGACAGACCTGCTCACCGTCCGCCGTGATCTCGCTCCGCCAGGTGTTCCGGACCATCTCGACGACGTTGTCCGGGATCGGGACGTAGTGCTTCTGGACCGCCATCTGGTCGCCGTGATCGTAGCACCAGTCGAAGAACTCGAGCATGGCCTTCGCCTTCTCAACGTCGTCCTGCTTGGCGTACACGAGGATGAACGACGCACCGACGATCGGCCAGCTCTCCTCACCGGGCTGGTCGGTCAGTACGAGGTAGTAGCCCTCCGTGTTCTCCCAGTCGGCGTTCGCGGCCGCCGCCTGGAAGGACTCGATCGTCGGCTCGACCCACTGGCCGTCACGGTTCCGGAGCGTGATGTGCGCGAGCTTGTTCTGCACCGCGAAGGCGAACTCGACATAGCCGACCGAGCCGTTCACGCGCTGGACGTACGCCGCGACGCCGGGGTTGCCCTTCGCACCGACGCCGGCCGGCCAGTTGACGAGCTTCCCCCGGCCGATGTTCTCGCGCCAGCTCGGGGAGACCTTGTCGAGGAAGTCGGTGAAGATCCACGTCGTGCCCGAGCCCTCGGCGCGGTGCACGACGGTGATCGGATCGTTCGGAAGCTCGAGATCGGGGTTGAGCGAGGTGATGCCCTCGTCGTCCCAGAACGTGATCTCGCCGGCGAATATCGATGCCAGGACCTCGGTCGACAGCCTGAGCTCGCCTGGACCAACACCCCGGATGTTGCAGATCGGCACGACGCCTCCGATGATCATCGGGAACTGAACGAGACCGGCCTCCTCGAGCTCCGGCCCCTCGATCGGCGCGTCCGTGGCGCCGAAGTCGACGGTCGCGTCCTTGATCTGACGGATGCCGCCGCTCGAGCCGATGCCCTGATAGTTCACCTGGACGTCCTTGAGCTGGTTGTACTGGTACATCCAGACGGCGTAGATCGGCTCCGGGAACGTGGCGCCGGCTCCGATGAGCTTCATCTGGGCGCCCGCGGGTCCGGCGGCGATCGCAAACAGCAGGACTCCCACGACCGCGGCGGTCCATGTCGCTCTGGTCATTCTCCCCTCCCTCGTAGTGTCGACCGGGTGCGCGCACGGACAGCCTACACGCCTCTCGTGAGCTCCGTGTCAGAAGCCCGTCAGAACCGCGTGTCGGACCGGGCTGCGTCCCCCGATCAGAAATCGAACTGCAGTCTCGTGACGAAGGCGTCGGCCCCGCCGATCTCCTCGTCGTCTTCGTCCTTCACCGTCGCCATGACGTAGTTGCACATCATCCGCGCATGCGCATGGAAGTACCAGTTGACCCCGAGCGACACATCGTCGAGCCGCCCGCCGTATATGCCGGCGCCCTCGTCATTGAGATCGAGGCTTGAGTACCTGACGGCCAGCTCGACCGCACCGGGGCCGCCGTCGTCAAGGAGAGTGCGCCTCGGCTCCGTGCGCTTCCAGTTGCCTCCTCCGTACGTGCGCCGCTCGCCGGTGACGAAATACCCGGCCTGCAGGTAGTACCCCCTGAACGCCGCGTCGTCCTGAAGACCGATACGGTCCGGCTCGACCATCTCATCCTCGCTGCTCGAGACGGCGGCGTTCAGGAACTCGGCCGCGCAGTGGAAGGGGCCGTAGACCGCCGCGACCTCGCCGCCCAGTCTGATGACGTGCTCGACGTTCGTCATCGAGCCGGTGTCGATCAGGTAGGCCGACATGTGGTTCTCGGGCCGGGCGCGGAACCGGAGCGACTCCTCCGGCTTCTGGTAGTTCGCGGAGAGACCCACGTGGACGAACATGTCCTCGTCGGGCGCGCCGAACGGCACAAAGGCGAGTCTGCCGGCGAGGCTGTAGTCGTCGTCACCGGACTTGGCCGCCATGCCGTCGGTCGTCAGGAAGAAGCCCGCCTGCCAGAGCCCGCGTCCGTCCATGAAGCCGCGATGCGCCATGAGACCGGCGTTCCGGAACGGCGCGAGTGCGGTGGGCAACGCGGGCTCGAGGAACGTGTAGTACTTCGAACTCATCTGCGACTGGAGCCCGACCGGCTCGAAGAAGTAGCCGGCGCGCAGGTTGTGAACGACGGGAAGCTCGCTGAGCTCGAGATAGGAGTGCTTGAGGCAGTAGCTCTCGCCGGCAGCGAAGTCCCAGCTCAGCCTGAAGGCCATGCGAGGGTAGATGAGCCCGGACGCTTCGACGCGCGCCGTGCGCGTCTCGGTGCCGTTCTCGAACGTCCCGGCGTATATCTCAAGGTCGTCGTCGACGTTCGACCAGGCGCCGGCGTCCCACATGAACCGTCCGCCGACCGTCACGTCCTCGACGCCGGCCGTCGCCGCGCCGAAGGTCACGCAGAGTGCGAGACCGACCAGAGCAAGAGTCCTCATCACGATCGCCCCCCTTCAATCGTGAGCCGCTCCCGGGCCGCGCTCCGCCTCGCCCCTGCGAGCGGGGCGGTCACCCGTTCGACAGGCGCGGCGTACGCAGACCCTTCTGTGCTTGAAACCTCCCGGCAGCGTGCGGCTCGCTCCGTTCCGGGCACAGTAGCCTTATACAATCAGAAGGGGATGAGATGCGTGTTAGGATTGCGTTAGCGGAAAGCAGAAGAGTCAGGGGTTCGGCAAGTAGATGGTGAAGGTGCT
>WJMD01000166.1 GCA_014728125.1 Candidatus Effluviviaceae Genus V sp. | reverse complement strand
GTCCGGAGACCCAGCGACGGGCGGACGGCGCGTCGCTCTCGGGAGGCTCCTCGAGGCGGTCGACGTCCGTGACCCCGGTCCGGAGGGAGCGGTCGGCATCACGTCGGTCGAGTACGACTCCCGTCGTGTCGGGAACGGAAGCCTCTTCGTGGCGGTCCGCGGGTTCGTCACCGACGGCCATCGCTTCGTGGCCGACGCGGCCGAGCAGGGCGCGGCAGCCGCGCTCGTCGAGAGTCTGACGGGCGCCTCGCCGATCCCCGAGTTCGTCGTCCCGGACACCCGCCGGGCGCTCGGTCTGGCGGCACACGAGTTCTTCGGGCATCCCTCGGACTCGATGACGGTTCACGGCATCACCGGAACGAACGGCAAGACGACGACGTCGTACCTCGTTCATTCGATCATGCAGCAGGCCGGGCTCGCGTCGGGCGTGGTCGGCACACTCGGACACACGACGGGCGGCGGGGCGGCCCCGGGGTCCCTCACGAGCCCCGAGGCGTCAGACCTCGCCGCCCTCATGGCCTCGATGGCGGACGCCGGCGTCGAGGTCCTGACCATGGAGGTCTCGTCGCACGCGCTGGCGCTCGAGCGGACGGCGGGCACGCGCTTCGACACCGCGACCTTCACGAACCTCTCGCGCGACCATCTGGATTTCCACCGCACGCTCGACGAGTACTGGGAGAGCAAGCGGAAGCTCTTCGAGCAGCTATCGGGCGGCGGTGGGAAGCCGGACGCGGCGGCGGTCGTCAACACCGACGACCCCCGCGGACGCGAGCTGGCGGCGTGGCTCCGCCGGGAGACCGACGTTCGGCTGGTGACCTTCGGTATCACGCAGGGCGAGGTCCGCGCCACCGACATCGCCTCCACGGTCGACGGGACGACGGCGACCATCGTCACGCCGCGTGGGACGTTCGCGGCGGAGATCCGTCTGCTCTCGACCTTCAACGTCATGAACGCTCTCGCGGCGACCTCGGTCGCCCTCGCCGCAGGAGTCGAACTCGGAGCCGTCGCGGAAGGGCTCCGGGCCGTGACCGAGGTCGCGGGTCGGCTCGAGCGCGTCGACGCCGGTCAGCCCTTCACTGCGCTGGTCGACTACGCCCACACGCCCGATGCGCTCGAGAAGGCCCTCGCCGCGCTTCGCGACCTCGATCCCGGACGTCTCATCGTGGTCTTCGGCTGCGGGGGCGACCGCGACCGCGGGAAGCGGCCACAGATGGGGGAGATCGCGGCGAGGCAGGCCGACGTCGTCATCGTCACGTCGGACAACCCGCGCACCGAGGACCCCTCGACGATCATCGCGGACATCCTCAACGGAGTGCGGGCCAACGAAAGCGGGGCGGACGTCGAGGTCGTGCCCGATCGTCGCGCGGCGATCGTGCGCGCGGTCGGCATCGCCCGGAAGGGCGACGTCGTGCTGGTCGCCGGGAAGGGACACGAGGACTACCAGATCATCGGGACAGAGAAGCGGCACTTCGACGACCGCGAGGAGATCCGCGCGGCCGTCGAAACGACGCTTCCGGGCGGCGAGTGATGGAATCGAGGAGGCTCAGGGACGTGGCCGAGGCGCTGCACATCGCCAGGAAGGCCGTCCCGGACGAGGAGGTCCTGGGCGTGTCGACCGACTCCAGGACGATCTCGTCCGGCGAGCTCTTCTTCGCCGTTCCCGGCGAGAACTACGACGGTCACGCCTACGTCGCCGAGGCCATGAGGCGCGGCGCCGTGGCGGCCGTCGTAGAGCGGGGGCGACCGGACATTCCCTCCGCAGACGAGCGCGCGGGCGAGACGGGCGCCGTCGTCGAGGGCGACCGACTCCTCGAGGTAGGCGACACGGTCGAAGCGCTCATCGACCTCGCGGGCTGGTACCGCGATGACTTCTCGCCCGTCGTCGTCGGCATCACGGGCTCGAACGGCAAGACGACGACCAAGGACATGGTGGCGTCCGTACTCACGACCCGTCACCGGACGCTCAGGACCGAGGGCAACTACAACAACCACATCGGCGTGCCTCATACCCTCTTCCGACTGGAGAGCGACACCGAGGCCGCGGTCGTCGAGATCGGCATGAACCACCCCGGGGAGATCACGACGCTGGCCGGCGCAGCGAGGCCGTCCGTAGGCGTCATTACCAACGTGGCGGCGTCGCACCTCGAGTCGATGAAGGACCTCGAGACGATCGCACGTGCCAAGGGCGAGCTTCTCGAGGCGCTCCCGGAGAACGGGACCGCTGTGCTGAACGCCGACGACGAACGCGTCATGTCGCAAGCGGCGAGGGGACCGGAGACGACGGTGACGTTCGGGCTCGGCCCGGACGCGGACGTGAGAGGCTCCGACGTTCGCGCGGAGGGCGGAACCGTGCGGTTCACGGTCGGCGGGACGGCATTCACCCTGCCGGTCCCCGGCCGCCACAACGTGATGAACGCGCTCGCGGCGGTCGCGGTCGGCGACCTCCTCGGGGTTCCCCGGGACGACGCCGCCGAGGCTCTTTCCTCCTTTGAGCCGACGGCGAACCGGATGCAGGTCCTGACGGCGGGGGAGTGGACGATCCTGAACGACACGTACAACGCGAACCCCGGGTCGGTGGCCGTCGCCGTTGAGACGGCGGTGACGCTGGCCGCCGGTCGCCCCGTGGTCGCGGTGCTGGGAGACATGCTGGAGCTGGGAGACGCCGCGCGGGATGCCCATCGCGATGTGGGCGCGCTCGCGGCCCGCGCGGCCGTCGACCGGTTGTTCCTTACAGGAGAGCACGCGGGCGATGTCAGAGACGGTGCGGTCGAGTTCGGAATGGACCCCGACCGCATCGCGATCGAGGTCAGCAGGGCCGCGCTTCCGGGGGCGATCGCGGAAGCGCTCATCGGGAGCGCGGTCATCTTGGTGAAGGGGTCGCGCGGAATGCGCATGGAGGAAGTGGTTGAGTCGCTGGTCCGGGAGGCGCCTGCCTCAGGGACCGGCCGTTGACCCTTCCGGGACACGAGGGCCGTCATGTTGTACCACCTGCTCT
>WJMD01000165.1 GCA_014728125.1 Candidatus Effluviviaceae Genus V sp. | reverse complement strand
CTTCACCGAGCAACCTCCCGGTCTCGTTCGATGTGGCGGGAATGTGTGGGAATCGAACCCACCCCGGACGGGGTCAGCCGCCCGGCAAAAGGGTTTGAAGCCCTCGGGGCCCACCAGGACCCATCCACTCCCTCGTCAGTTCCGCACCCACGGACGGCGTCAGACAAGCCGAAGCGGTCTGTCGCCGGTCTCGATGACGCGTCCTATCTCCCGCGCCTCGTCGTGTCCCCGCTCGCTCACGGCGGCGAGGAACCCCTCGACGGCGTCCGGCTCGAGCGCCGTCAACAGGCCGCCGGACGTCTGAGGGTCGTACATCAGCTGAAGCCTGAAGCTCTCGGCCCGCGATGTGATCGTCGTCCTCGGCTTCACGTAGTGATGATTCGTGAAGAGCCCGCCCGGCACGTGCCCGTTCCGCGCCGCCTCGAGCGCTCCCTCGATGAGCGGAACGGACGCAACATCGATCTCGAGCGTCACTTCAGAAGCCTGTGCCATCTCGAGCGCGTGGCCGGCCAGACCGAACCCCGTGATGTCGGTCGCCGCATGGGCCCCGGCGTCCAGCATGGCCTCCGAGGCGTCCCGGTTGAGTCTGAGCATCAGCTCGGTCACCCGGGCGAGCGCCGGCGTCTCGAGCGCCTCGTTCTTGAGAGCGGTCGTCATGACCCCTGTTCCGATCGGCTTGGTCAGAACCAGAGTGTCGCCGGGTCTCGCGCCCGCGTTCGTCACGATCCGGCCCGGGTCGACGGTCCCGACGACGGCGAGCCCGTACTTGAGTTCCCGGTCGCTGACCGAGTGACCGCCGAGCGGCAGCGCCCCCGCCTCCCCAAGCTTCTCCTGACCACCCGCGATGATCTCAGCCATGATATCGAAGGGGATCTCCCCGTCGGGAAAACACATCAGGTTGAGCGCGATGAGAGGCTTCCCTCCCATCGCGTAGACGTCCGAGAGGGCATTGGCCGCCGCGATCCGTCCGAAGTCGCGCGCGTCGTCCACGATCGGTGTGAAGAAGTCCGTCGTGAAAACGAGACCGCGGTCTTCGTCGAGCAGGTAGACCCCCGCGTCGTCCGCCGTGCTCGTCCCGACGAGGACGCGCGGATCGTCGACCGGCGGCAGCTTGGCAAGCACCGAGGCGAGGTCCTCCGGACCCAGCTTCGACGCTCAGCCGGAGCAGCTCACCTTCTGGGTCAGCTTGAAGATCTCGTCTCTCGTCACGTCCCCTCCGCCGCGTGTCTACTCGACGGTCACGCTCTTCGCTAGGTTCCTCGGCTGATCGACGTTGCACTCGCGCTCGACAGCCACATAGTACGCGAGGAGCTGCAGCGGTATGACCGACAGGAGCGGGGTCAGGTGCGGCAGCGTTCGCGGGATCTCGATGACGTCGTCCGCGGTCTTGTCGACCTGTCCGTCGCCCTCGCTCGTGATGGCGATGATCCGCCCGCCGCGCGCCTTCACCTCCTGCATGTTCGAGAGGATCTTCTCGTAGAAGGCGTCCTGCGGCGCCGCGAAGACCACCGGCATGTTCTCATCGATGAGGGCGATCGGCCCGTGCTTCATCTCGGCGGCCGGGTAGCCCTCGGCGTGGATGTAGGATATCTCCTTGAGCTTGAGAGCGCCCTCGAGCGCCACCGGGTAGTGATAGCCCCTGCCCAGATAGAGGAAGTTCGAGTGATGGGCATACTTCCGGGCGATCTCGCCGATGCTCTCGTGCCTCGAGAGGATCTCCGCGATCTGCTCGGGGATCCGCTCCATGGCGTCCACGATGCGGCGCCCCTCCGTGACGGAGATGTTCCGGGCCCGCCCCAGCATCAGAGCGAGGGCCGCCAGCACCATGAGCTGCGACGTGAAGGCCTTCGTCGAGGCGACGCCGATCTCGGGACCGGCGTGCACGTAGACGCCGCCGTCGCTCCGTCTGGCGATCGACGAGCCGACGACGTTGACGATACCGAGCGCGATAGCCCCGCGGCGCTGGGCCTCAGCCATCGCCGCCAGCGTGTCGGTCGTCTCACCCGACTGGCTGATGACGAGAGCGATGTCGCCGGGGCCGATGACCGGGTTCCTGTACCGGAACTCGGACGCGTACTCGACGTCGACGGCAACGCGGGCGAGGTCCTCGATCATGTACTCGCCGATGAGCCCGGCGTGCCAGGATGTCCCGCAGGCCAGTATGATGATCCTCCTGGTCTCGTTCAGGGCCCTGCGGTGCTCGCGGAGCCCCCCGAGAAACGCGTCTCCCGCTGCCGAGATCAGGCGGCCCCGCACAGCGTCCATGACCGTGCGCTCCTGCTCGAAGATCTCCTTGAGCATGAAGTGCGGGTAGCCGTTCTTCTCGATCATGTCGATGTTCCACGTGACCTTCTCGACGTCCTTCTTGATCAGCTCGTTCTCGAGCGTCGTCGTCGAGAACCCCTCCGGCGTCGCGGTCACCATCTCGAGATCGTCGAGATAGACGACGTCCCGCGTGTACCGCACGAGAGCTGCCACGTCGGACGCGACGTAGAACGAGTTCTTGGCGATGCCGACGACGAGCGGGCTTCCGTTCCGGGCGCCCACGAGCTTCCCCGGCTCGTCCGCGTGGATGACGGCGATGCCGTAGGCGCCGTGAACGCGCGCCAGGGCCGCGCGGACGGCGGCCTCCAGGTTTCCCTCGTAGTGCTCCTCGATCAGATGCGCCAGCACCTCGGTGTCGGTCTTCGAACGGAACGTGTGGCCCGATTCCTCGAGCGCGCGCCGGAGCGCGCGGTAGTTCTCGACGATGCCGTTGTGAACGACCGCGATCCTGCCGGTGCAGTCGGTCTGGGGATGCGCATTCTCGCAGGAGGGCTCACCGTGTGTCGCCCAGCGTGTGTGGGCGACGCCCGTGGGTCCCTGCACCGGGTCGTCCTCGAGCAGCCGTCTGAGATCGTCGATCTTCCCGGTCGTCTTCCTGACCGAGAGTGTCCCTCCGTCGACAACAGCCAGCCCCGCAGAGTCGTATCCCCGGTACTCGACGCGCCTCAGGCCCTCGAGAAGCGCCGGCACCGTGTTGCTGTCGGCCGTGACGCAGCCAATGATCCCGCACATGTGTTCTCCCTCACTTCAGGCGCTCGAGGCGGTCGACGGCGGCGGAGACCAGTCTCTGAGCCTCCCCGGCCGTGCGCGCCTCGGCGATGACCCGCAGAACGGGTTCCGTTCCCGACATCCTAGCGTGAACCCAGCGGTCGGTCCAGCAGGTCTTGGCCCCGTCGGTGAGGTCCTGCTCACCGTCAGGGAACGCGGAGGCCATGAGCTCGGGAAGCTCGTCGGACCGCTCCCGCGGGAACGCGATCTTCATCTTGACCATCTCGTACGAGGGTATCTCCGCGACCGCGTCCGAGAGCGTGGACCCGCTTCCGGCGAGTCCGGTGATGACGAGAGCCGCTGCCGTCGCGGCGTCGCGTCCCGGATGGACGACGGGGAGGATGACTCCCCCGTTTCCCTCTCCCCCTACGACGGCCGAGACCTCGAACATCTTCTCGACGACGTTGATCTCCCCGACGGCCGAACGGTGGACCGGCACGCCGAAGCGCCCCGCGACGTCCTCGATCATCCGGCTCGTCGAGACGTTGACGACGACCGGCGCGGGACTGTTCGACAGCACGGGTCGCGCGGCGAGGACGAGCGTGTACTCCTCACCGACCGGGCGCCCCCGCTCGTCGACCAGAGCCAGCCGGTCGGCGTCCGGGTCGCAGGCGAGTCCGAGGAGCGCGTCCTCGGCGACGACGCGTCCTGAGAGCCCCGTGAGATGGTTCGGCACCGGCTCCGCGCCGCGTGTGAAGCCGCCTCCGGGGCGTGTCGAGAGCTCAACGACGTCGCACCCCAGCGCTCTCAGAAGACCCGGGAGGATGACGGAGCCGGCCGCGTTGACGCAGTCCACGACGACGCGCGGGGCGGCCGCGCGGACGGCGCCCGCATCGACGTGCGGCGACCCGAGGACGCGCTCGATGTGCCGCTCGACGGCTCCCTCGAGCGCGACGGGCACGGCCCCCTCGACGCGCGGCAGTTCGGGGCCGTCGGCCAGCTCGAAGAGCCGGGCGACCGCCTCCGCCCCGAGGAAGATGCCCTCCGACGAGAAGAACTTGAGCCCGTTGTCGGTCTCGGGGTTGTGGCTGGCCGTCACCGAAACGCCGCCACCGAGCCCGCCCTGACGAACAGCGAGCCCGACCGTCGGGGTCGGGACGACACCGAGGAGACGGACCGAACGGCCGCCCTCCCTGAGACCGAGGGATACGGCGTCGACGAGCCGCCCGCCTCCCCTCCGGGAGTCCCAGCCGACCGCGACGTCCTCGCCCGTTATCTCGGCGAAGGCGCGGCCGTAGCGTCGTGCGAGCTCCTCGGTGATGTCGGAGCCGGTCGTTCCGCGAACGCCCGACACGCTCCGGACGAGCGCCATGGGGATCCCTCCGTCGTCAGGAACCGGACGCGAGCCTCGCGAGGGCCTTCTCGGCCGCCTCGGCTCTGTCCGTCCCGGGATACGATTCGATCACCCGCTCGTACGCGTCACTGGCCGCCTCGAGGTCCTCGAGCCTCTTCTCCAGGACCCAGGCCACGGCGAGGGCCGCCCGCGGCGCGTGCGCGCTGTCAGGATGGAGCTCGAGCACCTCTCTGTAGAGCTCCAGCGCTCTGGTGGGGTCGTCGAAGCGGAAGAGCTGAAGCTCGGCGAGCAGGAAGCGGGCTCTGGCCGCCTCCTCCTCCGGCGACAGCTCCGTGGTGTCGCTGCGCGCCCCTGCGGCGTCGCGCTCTCTCGCCGACGAGCCGCGCCCGATGGAATCGGCCGCGGCCGCTCCCCCGTTCGCTCCGGACGTGTCCGGTGCTGCCGCCGCTTCGTCATCAGGGACGGACGCCTGAGCGGGTCGCGCCGACGACGTGTCGTCCGACGCCGGTGCGATCTCAAGCGTGTCCGCTGCCGCCGACGACGTGTCCGGCGGTGCCGTCGAGGCCGGCGCACGCTCCTCCTCGGGCCGGCTCTCGTAGTCCTCGATGATGCGCCTGTACTCCTTCAGCCGGAGGATGTCCTCGGCAGCCTGCGAGGCCAGCTCGGCCGTCTCACCTCGACCGTACGCGCTCGATGACGAACGGAACGCCTCGACGGCGCCGTCGAGATCGCCGAGCGCATCGCGCTTGACGACGCCGATGCGGTAGTAGGCCTTCGAAGCCCCCTCGGACCGCGCGTGGGAGGCCGCGATCTCCTCGTAGGTCTCGATCGCCTCCTCGTAGTCGCCCAGCGCCTCCAGCGCCAGTCCCGACTGAAGCTCCACCCGGTCGAGCTCCGTCCGGTCGACCGTCCGCCCCTCCAGATCGAGCGCCACATCGAGCGCGTCGCCGGCGCGGTCGAGCGAGAGAAGAACCTCCGAGAGCCTGAGCCTGGCCTCGAAGGCCAGCGTGCGCGACGAGGTCTCTTCAGGAACCCGGACGTAGAGATCGGCCGCCTGCTCGAAACGCCCCATCTCCGCGTAGTTCTCGGCCGCCGGGAACAGGGTCTGCGCCCGACGGTCGCTGTCGGGGAACCGATCGAGCGCCTCGAGATACGCCTCGGCGGCCTCCTCGCGGCGGCGCCGCGCGGCGCGCGCGTCGCCGACCAGCAGAAGGGCATCGTCCGAAAGCTCGACGGGCGGGTCGGCGTAGGCCACGCCGATCAGGAGCTCTTCGGCCGTCACCGGGTTCCCGAGCTCGATCAGGACGGAACCGAGCGTGTAATCGGCCTCAGACCTCAGCTCGCTGTCCGCGTAGAGCGACAGGAACTCGTTCAGGTGCTCCCCGGCCGACTCGTAGCGTCCCTGGTACGCCAACGCCTGTGCCATGAGCAACAGCGCATCGTCCGCCCACGAAGACTCCGGATGCAGAGCGAGGACCCTTCCCGACTTCTCGACGACCCGCTCATAGAGCTCCCGTTCGCGCGCCGTCGGGTCGGTATCAGGGGCGCGACTCTCGCGGATAGCGGCCGCCTCGCCGGCAGCCTCGCGGGCGTGGTAGAACGTGTTGTAGTAGACGCAGCCGGAGAGCGCGAGAAGCGCGACCATCACGACCACGAGCGCAAGAACGTACGTTCGCTGCAAGGAGCACTCCCGTCTGGAGTCGGGTCCTCAGGCGGGCTTGGGAGACTCGGCCCGGCGGCCGACCGACTGGATGACGACGCCGTCCTCGCCGTCCTTCTCGACCATGCGCACGCCGATGATCTCCGTT
>WJMD01000164.1 GCA_014728125.1 Candidatus Effluviviaceae Genus V sp. | reverse complement strand
GCCGCGCACCGTCGGCTCGTACGCAGCGCCTCGGCGCTCGCTCTGCTTTCCCTGCTGACGACGGCGCCGCCCGGCGGCGCCCGGGCCGACGGAACCACGCTCGTCCATCCTCCCTTCGGGCACTGTCTCGGCATCACGCGGGTGACGTCATTCCATCTCTTCCTCCACTTCGGCGGCCGAACCCGCTTCGACGAGCCCTCCGGCATCACGGCCGTCAAGCTGCGATCCAAGGACGATCCGTCGACGCCGCACGACGACGACGAGCTCACCGTGTTCGGCCTCAACTCCGGACGCTCGGAGATCATCTTCAATACGTCGCTCTACTCGGCCTCGATCTACGGCTCGGTCGGCGGCGGGCCCGGACGGTTCCGCGAGCCGACCGATCTGGCCGCGGACGAGCGCGGGAACCTGTTCGTGACGGATACGGGAAACGACCGCATCGTGCGCCTCGCGTACGAGGGGGATACGCTCCGCTACGTTCGGTCGTTCGGAACGCGCGGGGCCGGAGAGCGCGAGTTTCGAGCACCCGGCTGCATCGCGTTGGGAGGCTCGGGACGCCTCTACATCGCCGACACCGGGAACGACCGGGTCGTGGTCATGACAGGAACCGGCCGCGTGCTCAGGATGTTCGACGGCACGGGCGAGCTTCCGGGCGGACTGAAGCGGCCGCTCGGGCTCGACGCGGTCGAGGCCGACTCGCGGTGGGTCGCGGGGCGGCGCTCGTTCGTCGTTGTCTCAGACCTCGGCGGGCGCAGGCTCTCGACGTTCAGTCTCGAGGGAAGCCTCCTGGACACGGTCTCCGCCGGCGCGCTCGCGATCGACGGCGCGTCGTTCGGGTATCTGGCCGTCGACTACTACGGGAACATCTACGCCGTCGACGAGCGTCTCGGCGCGATCCACAAGTTCGACTCGACGCTCGGGCACGTGGCGACGTTCGGCAGCTCCCGCACGGGCGAGGGCGAGTTCGACCGGCCGCGGGGAATCACGATCTGGAGGCGGTTCGGACAGGTCTTCGTGACGGAACGCGCCGGGGCCCAGTACTACTGGATCGGCACCGACATCGTCGACGCGTCGATCGCCCCTGAACGCGGAGAACGGGAGGCGGCGCGCGAGATCGGCTACCGGCTGACAGAGGTATCGCGCGTGACCGGAGAGATCCTCGACCGCGACGGCGCGGTCGTCCGCACGCTCTTCGCAAACCGCCGAAGGCCCATCGGAAGAGGGACCGAGCGGTGGGACGGCAGGCTGGAGGACGGCGGCACGCCGGAACCGGGACTCTACACGCTTCGGCTGCGTGCACGGGCGACCTACTCCTCGGGAAACTACTTCGAGGACGTCGAGGAGGTGCCGTTCCGGGTCACTGAGCCGGCCCAATGAACGGCCTGACCCGAAGGCCGCGTCTTGCACGGGACGCGGGGGTCTGCTAGCTTGTTGGGTCGACCCGGTAGCCGCGGCATTCCCCTGGAACGGGAGACACAGTGGTCTTCGGCAAGATCCTCGAGCGCATCGTCGGAACGAGGCAGGACCGTGAGGTCAGCCGCCTGCTTCCCGAGGTGGCGCACATCAACGAGCTGGCGACGTCGTACGAGACGCTCCCCGATGAGGAGCTTCACGGCAAGACCGCGGAGTTCCGGGCGAGGCTCGAGGGCGGCGAGACCGTCGACGACCTCATGCACGAGGCCTTCGCGGTCGTCAAGGAGACCTGCCGCAGGCTCGTCGGCACGAGCTGGGCCGTAGTCGGTCACGAGACCGAGTGGAACATGGTCCCGTTCGACGTGCAGCTGATGGGCGCCATCGAGCTCCACCGGGGCGGAATCGCCGAGATGGCCACCGGTGAGGGCAAGACGCTCGCCGCAACGATGCCGCTCTACCTCAACGCGGTCTCGGGCGAGGGAGCGCACCTTGTCACGGTCAACGACTATCTCGCCCAGCGCGACGCCGAGTGGATGGGGCACGTCTTCGAGACGCTCGGCCTCACGGTCGGCTGCATCCAGACCGGCATGACGCCTGAGGAACGCCGCGACCAGTATGCCCGCGACATCACGTACGGGACGAACAACGAGTTCGGCTTCGACTACCTCCGCGACAACATGGCAGTACGCCTCGAGGACCGCGTCCAGCGCGGTCACCACTTCGCCATCATCGACGAGGTCGACAGTGTCCTCATCGACGAGGCGCGGACGCCGCTCATCATCTCCGGCGTCGTCGAGCATTCGACGCACATGTTCGACCAGCTCAAGGCGCCGGTCGAGCGCCTGGTCAGGCGCCAGACCGCGCTCCTCGGGAAGGTGCTCGACGAGGCCGAGAAGCTCCTTCAGAACGACGAGACCCGGTACGAGGGGCTGGTGAAGCTCGTGCAGGTCTCGCGCGGAGCGCCGAAGCACCGCCGCCTGATGAAGCTCTACGAGGACCCGGCGCTCAAGAACGAGGTGCAGCGGGTCGAGGGAGAGCTCATGCGGGACAAGGTCCTCACGGAGCTCGACGAGGACCTGCTCTACGCAATGGAGGAGCGGGGAAGGAACGCGGCGCTCACGGAGAAGGGGCGGGAGCTCCTCTCACCGCAAGAACGGGATCTCCTGGTGCTGCCGGACCTCTCGGAGCAGCTCGAGGCCGTCGACGGCGACCCCGACCTCTCGCCCTCGGAGAAGGTTGAGAAGAAGAACGCGCTCCATCTTGAGTACGCGCAGACGAGCGAGCGCATCCACAACGTTCAGGCCCTTCTCAAGGCCTACGCGCTCTTCGAGAAGAACGTCGACTATGTCGTCCAGGACGGCAAGGTGATGATCGTCGACGAGTTCACCGGTCGTCTGATGCCGGGACGACGGTGGTCGGACGGCCTCCATCAGGCCGTCGAGGCCAAGGAGGGCGTGACCATCGAGCGCGAGACACAGACGCTCGCGACGATCACGCTTCAGAACTACTTCCGCATGTACGACAAGCTCGCCGGCATGACGGGCACGGCCGAGACCGAGGAGGACGAGTTCGCCGAGATCTACGATCTCTCGGTCCACGTCATCCCGACGAACGAGCCGATCCGCCGGATGGACTACGACGACGCCATCTACCGGACACGCCGCGAGAAGATCGCCGCCGTACTCGAGGAGATCGAGCGGCTCCACGAGCGGAAACAGCCGATCCTCGTCGGCACGGTGTCTGTCGAGGTATCGGAGGTCATCTCGCGGCTTCTCAAGGCCCGACGCATCAAGCACAACGTCCTCAACGCGAAGCACCACAAGAGCGAGGCCGAGATCGTCATGAGCGCCGGACAGGCCGGCGCCGTAACGATCGCGACGAACATGGCGGGGCGCGGGACCGACATCAAACTGGGTCCCGGTGTTCTCCGCTGCGAACGCTGCTGCCTCAAGTGCGAGGACAAGGACTGCGCCGACTGCCCGAACGACCACGGGGACCTGACAGAGGAGTGCCTGGCCGACATGCCGTGCGGTCTCCGGATCATCGGGACCGAGCGGCACGAGTCGAGGCGCATCGACCGCCAGCTCCGTGGGCGGAGCGGCCGACAGGGCGACCCCGGCGCGTCCCAGTTCTTCATCTCGCTCGAGGACGACCTCATGCGCCTCTTCGGTTCCGAGCGCATCGCCAAGGTCATGACGACGCTCGGGGTCCAGGAGGGTGAGGTCATCTCGCATCCGATGGTCACGAGGGCGATCGGCAAGGCGCAGCAGCGCGTCGAGGGACACAACTTCGAGATCAGGAAGCACCTTCTCGAGTACGACGACGTCATGAACCAGCAGCGCGAGGTGATCTATGCGCAGCGGCTCAACATCCTCCTGGGCGAGGACCTGACGGACGAGATGGAGGAGATCTTCCACGACATCATCGAACGTCGCGTGTCCGAGCGGACAGCGATGAGCGACATCGCGGAGGAATGGGACCTCGATGGACTCAGAGAGGACATGCGACGGGTCTTCCTCGTCGACATCGACTTCTCGAAGGCCGACATCGCCGGGATCACGAAGGACGACCTCACGAAGAACATGGAGAAGGCGGCCCGACTGCAGTATGAACGGCGCGAGGAGCAGCTCGGGCCGGAGCTCATGCGCAAGCTCGAGCGCCTCGTGCTGCTCCAGACGATCGACCGGAAGTGGCGCGATCATCTCCACGAGCTCGACCGGCTCAAGGAGGGCATCGGACTGAGGGCATACGGGCAGAAGAACCCGCTGCTCGAATACAAGTCCGAGGCCTACGACATGTTCATGGGGACGATCGAGGGCATCCAGGAGGAGGCCGCGGAGCTTCTGTTCCGCGCCCAGATCAACGCGCCCCCGCCTGAGCAGGAGGTCCGCGACACGACGGCCCATCGTCCCGACCTGCCGGCGCCTCAGGCGCCCCCGGAGACCGATGCGTCGCCGACGTCGATGACGCCGACCCCGGGGTTCTCGGGACCGGGTCCCGGAGCGGGCGGCGCGGCGCCGCCGCCCAGAACGGTGCGCAAGAAGCAGAAGGTCGGCAGGAACGACCCGTGCCCCTGCGGTAGCGGGAAGAAGTACAAGAAGTGCTGCGGACGCAATAACTAACGACGCACGACCCGCAGCCGCCGAGATGACCGGAAGGAGCGTATGGGCAAGTCGCTCGTGATCGTCGAGTCGAAGGCCAAGGCGAAGACCATCGGCAAGTTCCTGGGCCGGGGCTACACGGTCAAGGCGTCGGTGGGGCACGTCCGGGACCTTCCGAAGAAGAAACTCGCCATCGACGTCGAGCACGACTTCGAACCGACGTACGTGACGATCCGCGGCAAGGGCAAGGTCCTGAAGGAACTGAAGGACGCCGCGAAGAAGGCCGACATGGTCTACCTGGCCTCTGACCTCGACCGCGAGGGCGAGGCCATCGCGTGGCACATCACGGAGGCGCTGAAGCTCCCGGAGAAGAAGACACGACGCGTGGTCTTCAACGAGATCACGAAGCGGGCCATCCGGGAGGCCATGGAGCACCCCGGCGACATCGACCGGAACAAGGTCGATGCGCAGCAGGCGCGGCGCGTCCTCGACCGCCTCGTGGGCTACAAGGTGAGCCCCGTGCTCTGGAAGACGATCTACTACGGACTGTCGGCCGGACGTGTCCAATCGGTGGCGCTCAGGCTCATCTGTGAGCGCGAGGCGGCCATCGAGGCGTTCGAGCCCGAGGAGTTCTGGACGATCGACGCGGTCTTCAGGAACGACGACGGCGTCGAGTTCGAGGCGCGGCTGGACAGGATCGACGGGAAGAAGGCCAAGCTCGGGAACGAGAGCGAGGCGGGGGCTGTGCTCGACACGCTCGAGGGCCGCTCGTTCACCGTCTCGTCGGTCGAGAAGCGCAGGCGGAAGGTCTCGCCGCTCCCGCCGTTCAAGACGAGCACACTGCAGAGAGAGGCGGCCAACAGGCTTCGTTTTTCGTCGAAGCGGACGATGATGCACGCGCAGTCGCTCTACGAGGGGCTTCCCATCGCGGGCGAGACGACCGGCCTGATCACGTACATGCGAACCGACTCGACGCGCATCGCGAACGAAGCGCTGGACGAGGCCAGAACGCTCATCGGCGAGAAGTACGGATCGGACTACCTTCCGTCGAAGCCGAGGCGGTTCCGGGCCGCGAAGGGCGCCCAGGACGCACACGAGGCGATCCGCCCCACGTCGATCGCAAGGACACCCCGGTCGATCAAGCAGTACCTCGAGCCCGACCAGTACCGCCTCTACGAGCTCATCTGGAACCGGTTCGTCGCCTCCCAGATGAAGAGCGCCGTCTACGACAACACGACGGCCCTCATCGAGGCCGAGAGGCACGTCTTCAAGGCCAAGGGATCGGTCACGGTCTTCCCCGGCTGGACGCGCGTCTATCCTGCGCTCTGGAAGGACGCCAAGGAGCTGCCGGATCTCACCGAGGGACAGGACATCGAGGCCGCGTCGATCACGCCCAACCAGCGCTTCACCAAACCGCCTCCCAGGTACTCCGAGGCGACCCTCATCAAGGAGCTCGAGAAGAAGGGCATCGGGCGACCGAGCACGTACGCGACGATCGTCGACACGCTGAAGAAGCGGAGGTACGTCACGCTCGAGAAGCGGCGCTTCACACCGACGGAGCTTGGACGGGTCGTCTGGGACCTTCTTGCGATCGGGTTCCCCGATCTCTTCGACGTCGAGTTCACCGCCAGAATGGAGAGCGAGCTCGACCGTGTGGAGGCGGGGAAGGACGAGTGGGTCGACGTCGTGCGGGAGTTCTACGAGCCGTTCGACGCGCGGGTCGCCGAGGTCGAGGAGAAGGTGGGCGAGCTGAAGCAGTCGCTCATCAAGGAGACCGAGAAGCGCTGCGAGAAGTGCGGCTCCGTCATGGTCGAGAAGTGGGGCCGGAACGGCAAGTTCCTCGCGTGCTCGGCATACCCCGAATGCAAGTTCACGATGCCCGTCGAGTCCGAGGCGATGGCCGACATCGACGTCACGTGCGAGAAGTGCGGCGCGCCCATGGCCGTCAAGCACGGACGCTACGGCCCGTTCCTCGGCTGCACGAAGTACCCCGACTGCAGGAACACGGCGCCCATCCCGACCGGTGTCAGCTGCCCCGAGGAAGGCTGCGGAGGACACATCGTCCAGAAGAGGACGAAGCGCGGGCGCGTCTTCTACGGATGCAGCACATACCCGAAGTGCGGCTACGCGATCTGGGACAAGCCTGTATCGAAGACGTGTCCCTCCTGCCAGGCGGGCTTCATGGTGGAGAAGGGCAGGAACCTCGTCTGTCTCGAGTGCGGCGAACGCGTCGCGATCGAGGAGGACGGAGGAGACGACGATGCCTGATCGCCGACGCCTGACGCGCCGGTCGAGCATCGAGCGCGCGGCAGGTGAGTTCCTCGAGTCTCTCGAGGCGAGGGGCTACTCGGAGCACACGGTGGTCGCCTACGAGCGCGACCTCAGGCAGTTCCGGGATTTCCTCTGCGACCTCGTCCGAGGCGACACGCCGCGCATCGGCGACTTCGCGCCGCGCTCGGTGCGCCGCTTCGTCGCCGGGTTGAGCGCCGCGAGGTTCGCCAGGACGTCCGTCCGGCGGAAGCTCGCCGCCGTCAAGGCGTTCGGGCGGTTTCTCGCCGCACGGGGCGTCCTTGACGCCAACCCCGCGGCCGGGCTTCCGGCGCCCAGACCTGAGAAGCGCCTGCCGTCGTTCCTCACGAGGGCCGAGACCGAGCGCCTCTTCGGGACGAACGACGCCGATGCGGGCGACGTCCGACGGATCCGCGACACCGCGATCCTCGAGGTACTCTACGGAGCGGGCCTGAGGCTCTCGGAGCTCGTCTCGCTCAACGTGGGCGACCTCGACGAGAGCGCGGGGCTCGCGCGCGTGACGGGCAAGGGACGCAGGCAGCGCGTCGTCCCGCTCGGCCGCGCTGCGGTCGACGCGGTCGAGCGACATCTCTCATCCAGGAAAGACGCCCCGCGGGACGCGGACGCGCCCCTCTTCACGAACGGGAGAGGGGGACGACTCACCGGGAGGAGCGTCCAGAGGATCGTGTCGAAGCGGCTCACGGAGGTATCGGAGGCCAGGAAGCTGAGCCCGCACGTGCTGCGCCACACGTTCGCGACGCACCTGCTGAACGCCGGGGCCGACCTCCGGGCCGTTCAGGAGCTTCTGGGACACGCGAGCCTCTCGAGCACACAGATCTACACGCACGTCACAACCGATAGACTGAAGAAGGCCTACAGGAAGGCCCACCCACGCGGCGAGGCGGCGGACGCGTGACCGTGCGCACGGAGAGCGCGGCGTCTCGGACGACAGGGGAGACCACAGGAGGGCGGAGGAACCCATGAACGACTTCATCTCGATCGCTGACATCACCAGGGACGACATGCTGCGGCTCTTCGATCTGGCCAGGGAACTCAAGCGGGACCGGACCGGCAGGGACGATCTCGCGGGGAAGACCGTGGCGCTCATCTTCCACAAGCCGTCACTGAGGACCCGTGTCAGCTTCGAGGTCGGCGTCTATGAGCTCGGCGGACACCCGATGTACGTGACGGACGCCGAGATCAAGATGGGACAGCGTGAGTCCACCTACGACATCGGCAAGGTCCTCTCGCGCTACGTGCAGGGCATCATGATCAGAACGTTCGCCCACTCGAACTGCACCGAGCTCGCCGGGGCGGCGGACGTGCCGGTCATCAACGGGCTGACCGACCTGACCCACCCCTGCCAGGTGATGGGCGACATCCTGACCTGCATCGAGCGCGGAAAGGACCCCGAATCGATGGTCGTGGCCTTCATCGGCGACGGCAACAACGTCGCCAACTCGTGGGTGAACGCCGCGGGCAACCTCCCGTTCGAACTCAGGATCGGCGGACCCTCGGGATACGAGCCGGACGAGAGGCTGCTCGAGAACGCCCGGTCGAAGGGCGCCACCATCAAGGTCCTCGACGACCCGGTCGAGGCCGTCACCGGCGCCGACGCCGTCTACACGGACGTCTGGACGAGCATGGGACAGGAGTCCGAGAAGGCCGAGCGGGACGCGACGTTCCGCGCCTTCCAGCTGAACGAGGAGCTGCTGGGTCACGCCGCGCCGGATGCCATAGCCCTGCACTGCCTCCCGGCCCATCGCGGCGAGGAGATCACAGACGGCGTGATGGACGGACCGCAGTCGGCGGTCTTCGATCAGGCCGAGAACAGGCTTCACATCCAGAAGGCCGTCATGGTGACACTGATGGGGAGCTGACATGACGCCCAGGACATTCCCGCGGGCGGGCACGCTGCGCATCCTCGCGGCCGCGGCGCTCCCTGCCGCAGCGCTCGTCTGTGTGTCGGGGTGCGCCAAGACCGGCATGCCGGGGGGCGGTCCCAGAGACACCGAGCCGCCGACCGTCGTCTCGACCGCTCCGGCCGACGGCGAGGCGGGAACGTCCAGGGAGAGCGTCATCAGCGTCGCTTTCAGCGAGGAGATGGACCGGACCTCGGTGGAGCGCGCCCTGAGCGTCGACCCCGACGTGGCCCTGGGACGCTTCGACTGGGAGGGCCCCAGGCTCACCGCACAGCCTGAGACGCTGCTTCCGGACTCCACGACCATCGTCGTATCGATCGGGGAGGGCGCGCGCGACTATCACGGCGTCGCGCTGAGCGAGCCGTTCTCGTTCGCCTTCTCGACAGGGCCGAGCGTTGCGGCCGGCACGATCACCGGTGTGGTGACCCTCGGCGGGTCGGTCACCCCGGACGCAACCGTCTGGGCGTGTCCGGGTCCGGTGGCCGCCGACTCGGCGGGCCTTGTGTCGCCGTGCGAGTACCAGGCGGTCACGGGACCCGACGGGAACTTCGCGTTCAGGAACGTCCGGACGTACGATTCCCGTTACAGTCTGGTCGCCTTCCTCGACGCGGACGGCGACGGTGCCTTCGACTCGGGGCGTGAGACGGGCTGGATCGCGTCCTACAGGGTGCTCATCGACGCGCCCGGCGACTCGACGGGCGGCATCGTACTCGAGCTCGTTCCGCCGCCGTCGGAGGGAAGCCCGTGACACGCGAGGACATCGGAGGAGACGTGACACTCGAGTTCGCCAAGATGACGGGTGCGGGCAACGACTTCATCGTCGTCGACGACCGCGACATGAGGATACAGGACGATGCCCGAGAGCTTGCGAAGCACCTCTGCCGGCGGAGGGTCTCCGTGGGAGCGGATGGCCTGATCCTCGTGGTGCCTTCGACCCGCTGCGACTTCCGCATGCGCTACCTGAACGCCGACGGCAGCGAGGCCGACCTGTGCGGGAACGGGGGACGGTGCGTCGCCCGGTTCGCGAACGAGGTAGGCATCGCAGGCAGAACGATGACGTTCGAGAGCCGGACCGGCACCCACCGGGCCGAGATCGTGAGCGACGAGAGCGTGCGTCTCGCCATGCCGGATCCCCGCGCGCTGATCCTGGACGTCGAGCTTCCGCTCAAGGGCCGGAGGCTGACCGTTCACAGGGTCAACACCGGCGTGCCGCATGCGGTGGCCGAGGTCGAGGACCTCGAGGACTACCCCGTGGTCGAGATCGGCAGGATGATCAGAGAGCACGGGGCGTTCGTCCCCGAGGGCACGAACGCCGACTTCGTCAGCGTGCTCGACGGCTCAACGATCGAGCTGAGGACCTACGAGCGCGGCGTCGAGGACGAAACGCTGGCCTGCGGCACCGGAGCGGTCGCCGCGGCGATCATCGAGGGCGCACGAGGACGCGTCACTCCGCCGGTCTCCGTCAGGACCCGCGGCGGCCCGACGCTGACGGTCGACTTCTTCATGAGCGAC
Organism: Candidatus Effluviviaceae Genus V sp.; assembly: GCA_014728125.1. NCBI lineage: Bacteria > Candidatus Effluviviacota > Candidatus Effluviviaceae > Candidatus Effluviviaceae Genus V sp. The sequence goes on along the minus strand of WJMD01000164.1, from coordinate 2,738 downwards.
ATGGGATTCTGCGACGTGACGCTGACCGGAGAGGCGCGCATCGTCTATCGCGGGACCTTGACGCAGTCTGAGGACCAGTGACAGACAAGGGAGGCTTCACCGATGTTCGAGGGCTCGATCGTCGCCATCGTCACGCCGATGAAGGACGGTGAGATCGACGAGGGGTCGCTCCGGCGGCTTCTCAAGCTCCACCGGGAGGCCGGGACCGACGGGATCGTGCCGGCGGGATGCACGGGCGAGGCCGCGACACTCACGTTCGATGAGCGCATGAGGGTCCTCGAGATCTGCCTCGAGGAGATGGGCGACGACATCCCGGTGATACCGGGAACCGGCTCCAACTCGACGCGCGAGACGGTCCGCCTGACCGCGGCCGCCCGGCGGGCCGGGGCCCAGGGCGTGCTCATCATCACGCCGTACTACAACAAGCCGACCCCCGAGGGCCAGTACCGCCACTACCGCGCCGTGGCCGAGGAGGTCGACGTCCCCATCGTCCTCTACAACGTCCCCGGGCGCACCGGCACGAACATGCCCCCCGAGACGGTAGCCCGGCTCGCCGAGCTCCCCAACATCGTGGCCATCAAAGAGGCCGCCGGCTCGGTCGACCGGGTCAGCGCCATCCTGGAGCTGGCCGACATCACCGTGCTCTCCGGCGACGACCCGCTGACGCTTCCGATGATGGCGGTCGGCGCCTCGGGTGTCGTGTCGGTCGTCGCGAACGTCCTGCCGTCTCTCGTGAGCGAGATGGTCGCGGCCTACCCGTCGAACCCCTTCCGGGCGCTCGAGCTGCACCGCGTCCTCAGGCCGATCTCGAACGCGCTCTTCCTCGAATCGAACCCGGGACCGGTCAAGTACACCCTGGCCGAGCTCGGGATGATCGACAGCGCCGAACCCAGGCCGCCGCTCGCCGAGGTGACCGACAGGACCAGGCGGGCCATGGTTCCCGTTATCGAGCGGATCAGAGAGCTCCAGTAGACGCAACACACAATCGCCCCGGGTCGGACTCGGGACGACGAAGCAGGGAGAGAAGCGTATGCCGCTTGTCGAGATCAGTCTGTGGCCCGGTCGGGACGACAGCACGAAGGCCGAGCTCATCAGGGCGGTTACCGAGGCAGTCTCACGGACGACCGGCGCCGCGACCGACGTCGTCGAGGTGATCATCCGGGAAGTGCCCAAGACCGATTGGGCCATGGGCGGGAAGCCCTTCTCGAAGACGCACCCGTAGCCTTCCCCGGAGGCAGGCGGGGAGGAAGGAGTGAACGATGCGCACGCTCAGGACCGTTCGACTCGATCGCCCCGGACGTGTGGTCGCGGCGATGGCTCTAGCGGCGGCGTTGACGGCGCTCGTCGCGGGCTGCAGCTCGAGCGACGGAGGTCCTTCGGCGCCGGACGGGGTCACGATGACCATGGGCGCCCCGAAGGTCCAGATCTCGCGGACCGTCTCCGTCGAGGCGACCCACACCTATTCGAAGCGCGAGAACGGCTTCGACTGGTACGTCAACGACATCCTCGGCGGCAACTCGATGAACGGCACCATCACCCAGTCGAACCCGGCGTCCTACACCGCGCCGCCGGCCGTTCCCGGCGGGGGAGAGGTCGTCATCACAGCCGTCTCGCAAACGGACACCACGCTCTCGGCGGTCGATACGCTTGCGGTCGTCTTCACGATCAAGCACGTCGACGCGGACTCCGGGAACGACACGTCCGGAGGCGGGGCCTGGAACAATCCCTTCGAGACGATCGCCTTCGCCCTGGGGCAGATCAGCGCGGGCGACACCATCCTCGTACACGCCGGTACGTACGACGACGAGGACCTGGCCGGAACACGCCTCACGATCCCCGAGGACGTGACGCTCCGGGGCGTCAGCGCCGACTCGTGCTTCCTGGAGATGAGCGGCTACATCTGGCCTTCGAGCGGCTCGGTCTTCGAATCGTTCACCATGGACATCGCCTCGGGAGAATCCCCGCTCCACGCGGTGCACACAACGGCCGACTGCACGATCCGGGACATTCACACGACCGAGGTCTACGGTCACAGCGCCATCAGAACGCACGGGGGCTCGCAGCTCATCGAGGACTGCGAGGTCGTGAACACAACGGGCGTTGTCGAGAGTCGCGGCATGGAGCTCGTCTTCGGCACGCGCGCGACCGTCAGGAACTGCACGGTCTCGGGATGGGGCTACGGCATCTTCGCCAACCACGACTCCGACCCGCTGATCGAGCAGTGCTGGATCCACGGGAACGGCACCGGCGTCATGATCTACGGAGGAACGCCCGACTCGACCAACCCGGATCTCGGGGGAGGCGCCCGCGACGGCGTGGGCCTCAATACGATCGAGGACAACACGGGCGCCGGCGTCACGAACCAGACACCATTGACAATCTGGGCGCTCTACAACACCTGGGACAACGACCCGCCGACGGAGGGACCTCCGTATCCCTGTGACCTGGAGAACAACGACGGTGGGGCCATCCTGACGCAGTCACGATAGCCACATCGACGGCCGCGCGGGGCTTCGAGCTGGAGTGCCCGCGCGGTCGGTCCGTCCCGCCGCCCCGCCGGGAACCGCCCCCGAACACCCCCCCCCTTGCCATGTAAGCCAACTTATGACTAGACAGATTCCTGAGGCAGCGGTATAGTACGTTCGCTCATCCGTCGGCTACCGCGTTGTGTGTTCTCCCTTTGATGGGGGAATGCGCGCCGCGGTCTGTTGTTTGGACCCCCTTGCGACCCCGAATGG
>WJMD01000163.1 GCA_014728125.1 Candidatus Effluviviaceae Genus V sp. | reverse complement strand
TCCTAGTGTAGCACGTCCTCAAGGAAGGCCGTGAACCGCTTCCACGACTTCCGGTCGGCCTCCTCTCGATAGCGGTCGGAACCGAACACTGAGAATGCGTGCGGTGCACCGCCGTAAGTGATCATCTCGTGCGAGACATCCGCCTCCTCGAGCTCGACGGCGAGGCCGGCGAACTCCTCCATCGTCACGGCCTGGTCCGCCGTCCCGTGAAGGACGAGGTACTGACCCCTGGCCTCTGCGTAGTCCTGTCCCTCGGGGGTGGCCAGGCCGCCATGGAACGTGACGAAGCCGTTGAGGTCGGCGCCGGAACGGGCGAGTTCCAGCACACAGGTACCCCCGAAGCAGTACCCGACGGCGACGGCGTTGTCTGTGTTCGCTCCCTGCTCGGCGGCCGCGTCGAGCGCGGCGTAGAGGCGAAGGCGCATCTCCTCGCGGTCGGCGTAGAGCGCGCCGGTGAGTTCGCGACGCTTCTCGACGGTCTCGGGCCTCACACCTGCTCCGAAAAGGTCGGCTGCGAAGACCGCGTATCCCAGCTCGACCAGCATCTCTGCCCGCTCGACCTCGTAGTCCGTGAGGCCGTCCCAGTCATGGATGAGAAGCACAAGCGGAGCATCCTCGGCCGGGGTAACGAAGTACCCTTCGCAGGTGTTGCCGCCGCCCTCGTAGATCACCTGTTCGGCAGCGGCGCACGCTGCGAGCGAGAGCACCAGGATCACCGCGACTACGAACGGCATCTTCATAATCAACCTCTCTTTCAGCGACCGCCGACGATACCTATTCCACTCTGATCGACCGCTTCCCGCTGTGCTCCCGACCCCACATGTCGGTCTCCCGCACTTCGAGGACGTACTGGCCGACGTCGAGTCCCTCCGGCAGGAGCGCCCGCCAGAGATGCGGCGAGTCCGTGGCGCGAGGCAGCGCACGCCAGTCGGTCGGGCCCTCCTCGGGCTCCCGGTCCTTCATCGCTCTGTAGTAGGGATCCGGTCTTCTGACCATCTCCATCGGCATCCAGTCCGTCGCGCCGACGATCCGGTACGAGACCTCCGAGTGCTCGGATCCGTTGTAGACGTTCGCGAGCACCTCCGTGTGCTCAACGTGACGACGCGGGATCGGTTCCGGTGTCCAGATGTGCATCTGCTCGTCCGCCGAACGTCTGGCGGCCTTGAAATCGATCGCGTACGCGGTTCCGTCGAAGTGGATGATGGTGTAGCCGTTGGGGGCGCCGTCCCGCATGGTTGTGTGGGGGATGCCCTCCTCGTCGGGCGCGCCCGACCACCAGCTCCCGCAGGTGGTCACGTTGATGACGTGGTGGTGCGGCGCGGGACCCCGCCATCCGTCCTCGTCCGTGATGAAGACGTGTTCGTGGGTGTGGTAGTGGGCAGAGACCGAGAGGGCAAAGGGCCTGTTCTCGATCATCCGGTAGAGACGGCCCCGCTCCTCCTCGACCCAGTTCGCGACGAGCGGGATGTGCATGAAGAGGACGACGAGCTGGTCCTCGGCGATCATCTCGAGGTCGCGCCGGATGAACTCGAGCTGGTCGTCGTCCAGGCCCCCGATGTAGTTCCCGCCCCAGTACTCCTCCGGGTCCTCGACCTTGCCCTGCCACTTCACGTCGTCGAGCACTAGGAAGTGGACCGGCCCGTAGTCGAACGAGTAGTACGGCGGGCCGTACACGCTCTCGAAGGTCGCGTTCGAATGGTGGTCGTCGTGGGCGTCGAAGTTGATGTCGTGGTTGCCGACGACGTTGTACCAGGGGATGCCGATGAGCGCGACGGTCGCGTTCAGCCTCTCGAAGAGCGACAGGTCGTCGAACATGATGTCGCCCAGCGTCACACCGAACGAGGCATCCGTTCCGATGACCTCCTCGACGATGTCGTGCGCAAGGTAGTCGATCTCCTGCTGGTTTCTCGGCTGCGTGTCGCCGAAGAGGATAGCGTGAAAGGCCTCGGGTTCGTTCTGAGGATAGAGCGGGAAGTCGACGGAGTCCGGGAGCGGCCCCGTCGGTTCGATACCGTGGTAGTGAAGGTCCGGCGAGCCGTCGGGTCGGTGAATGGAGTAGAAGACGGGCAGATTGTGGTGGTCGAGAGGCGTGCGCCAGCCGCGCGGTTTGATGACGAAGAGGATCGCGTCGTCACCGACCGGAAGACGGTAGTGTCCGTCGGTGTCGGTAACCGTGATCTCCCTCCCGTTCGAGACCCGGACGCCGGGGATGCCGGGTTCTCCGGCATCTCGCAGCTCATTGCCGTTCAGGTCTTCGTAGACGACGCCTCGGGCCGTCGCCGCGGCGAGGGGCGAGGCGACAAGGGACCACACGAGTGCCGTTGTCAACACGGTCGCGAACAGCTGTGCCCGCTTCACGATAACCTCCTCGGCTCCTCTTGCTCGAGGGCCCTGTCCGGGCCCTCCGCTGGACCGACACATCCCTGAGCCTACCCCCTCAACAGGCTCCGTCCCAGCGGGTTTTCGGGACGCAGGCGAGTCGTGACACAGCTCGACCGGAGACCGGGCTCGCGGCAGGAGGAAGACTGACTGTCGGGTCATTCCATGCACCGAAGTGAAAACCCGATTGTTGAGCGACAGGTTCGTAAGATAAGACGAAGTTCCCGTTGACTTCGCCTTCCCACCGTGAGACAATGAAGACATCATAATGCAAGGGCGTCAGCCATACGCGGGGGTTGGCAGACAGCCCGCAGACGAGGGAGGGAGACATGAGGAACTCTGTGATTGCGGTGCTGTGCCTGCTCTGTCTTGCGGGTGGTGTGTGTGCGGACCTGACCGACTCGTACGTGATGATGTCGGGGCCGACGGAGATCGTCCCCGGAGAGACGTACACGTTCACATTCTGGGTGCAGTGCGCGTCGCCTGACGGTGAGGCCATCGCGACCGTGCACGTCTCGTTCCCGGACGGCTACACGCTCTATCCCGGGACGATGGCATACGACGAGATCGCGTCCGGAACACCGAGCTGGGACATGTTCGTCCCGCTCATCAACCACACCGCCATCTGGGAGGACAACGACGGCGGTCAGGGAGAGCTCCTGCCCGGCGAGGGGACGACGATCTCGATCGACGTCAGAGTCGCCGACGTCCTGTACGGAACGCCGATCTTCTGGTGTGTAGATGGTGACGGCGCTGGCGCTGAGCCTCACGAGATCTGCGGGTGCGTCCAGGTCGCCGTGAACCCCGTTGAGGAGCTGAGCTGGTCGGCGATCAAGTCGCTCTACAGGTAGTTGCCGGACCGCCGGCCCTGGGCTGGCGCCGGCGGATGCAGCCTCACCTCTCAGGCTGCGGTGAGCGAGGCCCCGGTCGATCCGACCGGGGCCTCGGTATGTGGTGCGGCCGCTCCAACAACACAGAACCCGCCTTTCCGGGCGGGTCTTCACACGAACGACTGCCTGTGCGTCCAGGCTAGCGCAGCAGCGTGATCCTGGAGGTTCTGGTCTCGTCCCGGGCCGACAAACGCACGAAATAGACTCCCGCCCCCAGCTTTCCTCCATCCTTGCCGGAGCCGTCCCACGTGACCTCGTGCGGACCTCCGGACCGCACGTCGTCGAGAAGGACGGCGACTTCGCGGCCCGCGACGTCGTAGACCCTGAGGTCGACATGCGACGTCGCGGGTAGTGAGAAGCCGATCGTCGTCGATGGGGCGAACGGATTCGGGTGGTTCCGTCCCAGCCGGAGCTTGTTCCCGGTATCGCCGTCTCCGGGGTCGACGCCTGAGCCGGGGTAGACCTGGTAGACGACGGTCTCGTAGGCGGCCAGCTCGAGTCCCATGATCTCGTGGGACGAGGTGACGGTCACGTCGAGTGTGTCGGCGGGGTCGAGCAGGTTGACCAGCGTGTAGTCGCCGGGCACGAGCGAGTCGACGGAGCCAGTGAGCGTGATGTTGCTCAAAGGCGTCGCCGAGGTATTCGTCATGCAGAGGAGCATCTGCTGCTCGTGCTCACGGACGAACGCCATCACCTGAGAGGTGGAGCTCGCGAGAGGGTGGTGCTCACCGGCCCGGAGTGCCGGAGAGGCGTTCCGGACGTGGATGAGCTTCCTGTACCACTCGAGGAGCGAGCCCGGATCGGCGGCCTCGTCGGCGACATTGCGGTCGACGTAGTCAGGGTTCACGTTCCTCCACGGCGTACCGGTCGTGAACCCCGCGTCCTCGCCGTCGGTCCACTGCATCGGCGTCCTGATGTTCAGATGGTCCCCCGCGCCCGTCATCCCGATCTCCTCGCCGTAGTAGAGGAAGGGTACCCCCGGGAGGGTCAGGTAGAGCCCGGCGGCGGCCTTCGCCTTGCCCTCGTCCTCACCAACCACCGTGAACGTGCGGTTCTGGTCGTGGTTCGTCAGGAACGTCGCGTACTGGAGGTACGGGTAGCTGTTGTAGACCCAGTCCGCGAATCCGGTGAGCCCGCTGGCGTCGCCTGAGTTGACCGCACCCAGCATGCTGCCCGCGAGGTTGAATTCGAAGCAGATGTCCAGGCGGCCCTCGTCGACGTACTGGAGGATGGTGCTCGTACCGGTCCAGGCCTCTCCGACCGAGAGCATGTCGGGCCTCACTGACTTCACGTACGTGTTGTAGTCCTCCCAGAAGTCGAACGTCGACGGCGTGTTCTGAAGCTGGTCGCCCTCCTCGTGGATATAGAGGATGGCATCGAGCCGGAAGCCGTCGACACCGACATCATCGAGCCAGTAGGACGCGATCTGGAACATCGTGTCCTTGACCGCGGGCGTCTCGTAGTTGAGATCCGGCATGCCGCTCCAGAAGAGGCCGTAGTACCACTCGTCGCCGTCCCAATGCCAGACCTGCTGGCCCCAGGGTCCGGTCTGACCGGGGTCGGTGGGTGACCAGGTGAAGAAGTCGCGATACTGGGGGTCCTCGTTCGCCGAGGCGACGAACCACGGGTGCTGGTTGGAGCAGTGGTTCATCACGTAGTCGATGATGACCTTGATGCCGCGGTCGTGGGCGGCCGCGAGGAACGCCTCGAAGTCGGCCATAGTGCCGTAGTCGGGGTTGATCGAGCGATAGTCGACCGCGTCGTAGCCGTGGTACGTGGGGCTGTCGTGGATCGGCATGAGCCAGATGCCGGTGATGCCGAGATCGTCCGTCGTGGCGGGGTCGCCGTCGTTCAGGTAGTCGAGCTTCTGCGTCAGTCCCTGGAAGTCGCCGATGCCGTCGCCGTCGCTGTCGTAGAAGCTCCGGACGAAGATCTCGTAGAAGACGCAGTCGTTCCACCACTCCAGCTGCGTGGGATCGACGCCGCCGCCCGGTTCCATGTCGTTGTACCACACGAGGACCGTGTCGTCGGACGCCGGCACGGTGTAGACGCGGTTGTTCCCGGCGCCCGGGAACTCCTCCGTGCCGCCCCACTCGCCGTTCAGACGGTACTTGTACTCGATGTACTCGTCGGGGGCGAAGCCGTCGAGGGTGACCTCGTAGATCGTATCGCCGTCGGCATCGGCGAGCGGCGTAAGATCGTCACCCCAGCTGTTGAAGGTCCCCGCGATGTCAACGAAGTCCTCTTCCGGGTCGAAGAGGCCGAGCTCGACCTGATAGGCCATCCGGACCTGAAAGGTCACTTCCACTGCCGCCACGGGGGCTGCTACGAGAGCGGACAGCAGGAGGACGGCCGCGACGTGGCTGAGTGGGCCTCTGAACATTGATACACGTCACCTTTCTGAGAGCTGCCATCGGGCAGATTGCCTCCAGTACCCCATTATAACACAGAACAGCTCGCGTGCCATGAAGGGCTCTCTGGAATCGGCTCGCCCCTTATACTTCGATGCGTCGATCAACCGGAAGGTCGCTACCTTCGGAGGTTCACCGAGAAGGACCACCGGCATCTCGTCGGAAGCACCGACGTTCCAGGCACGTCACGTGGCGCTGTTGAACGGGTTCACTCCGAGCAGATCCCGAACGCCTCTCTCGCGCCCTCGATCTCGCGGTCGGTGACGTCGAGAAAGCCGTCGCCCTCGAGCTGGCGCACGGTCTCGACGTACGAGACGTACAGCGCCTGCGGGATCTTCTCGATCTCGTAGAGCGCGATCTCGATCGCGGCGGGACGGACCAGGACGACCGAGATCCGCCTGCGCGGGTTGTGGCATCGTATGAGCTCGAGCTCCGTGATGACGCGTCCCTGGAGCCTCTGCGTGTACATCACGAGGTCCATCGGATGCCCGAGGCGGCCGGTCGAGGGCGGCTCGCCGGGAGGTCCCAGGTCGATTCCGACGATGGCGAGCTTTCGTCTCGAGAAGCGCGGCCGCTTCCGCACCCACTCCTCACGCGCTGTCCCGATGGGGAGCTGCTCGACGACCCCTCCGTCGACGTAGTAATGGTCACCGATGAGCTTTGGGGGGAAGACCCCGGGTATGGCCATCGACGCGGCGATCGCTTCACTGATCCTGACGTCGGGCGTCGTTTCGCGTGAGAAGACGATCTTCTTCGGCGCCTCATCCTCACCGACGGCGCCGGTTCCCAGATCGAGCGCAACGCATGAGAAGTCGACCTTGAGTTCGCGGAAGGTCGGCACGCGACCGACGTATCTCGCGATGACGTTCGTGACGAACTCCTCGACCTGCTCCAGGTCGTAGATGCCCGACTCCTCGGGAGGCAGGTCGAGCAGAACGCGCCGTACCTCGCGCGTGACTATTCTCAGGCGCGGGAAACGTGCCGCGAAGCCGAAGATCTCATCGGGCGACTCCACGTCGAGCATCGTCTCTTCGAGCTGTGCGGTCGAGAGCCCGGCCGCCAGGAGGCCGCCGACGATCGCTCCGGCCGACGTCCCGTAGATCCGGTCGAGCGGCACGCCGATGAGCTCGAGCACGCGGAGCGCTCCGACATGGCAGGGGAGAAGCATACCGCCGCCGGAAAGCGCGACGATCACGTCGCGACGCTTCAGGTGCTTCTGAAGCGGACGAAAACGCTGCCGCCACGCGGTGAGGTCATCGCCCGTCAGCGTGCTGCCGTCGGGCGAGAGCGGCTCCTGCGGCTGGTCCGCCAGGGAGAACCAGTCCGTCATGCTTGTGGTCTCGTCCGTCATGTTGCTCTGTCCTCGATCAGGAACAGCTGACCTGCGGGTCGCGCGCATGCGGCACGATGGTAGCACGTCGGCGTCGGCTACACCATGACCACCGGGCCGGGGCAGGTCCGGACGACGCAGAGGGCCCGCCGCCGTGGCGACGGGCCCTCACGGTGTCGGGCGCGTTTCCCTCTACCTGTAGATGGCCTTGATGGTCCCCCACGAGCGGTCCTCGACCGGCGTTCCGAAGATGTCGAGGAGGAAGATGCCGGTGACGCTGTGTCCGCTGAGCCAGAAGGCTGCGCCGGTCGGAGCGAGACCCCATGGATGGCCGCACGGAGCTCCGCACGAGGACAGGAGCGAGCCGTCGGAGGGGTCGATGACATGGATCAGGTCGGTCGAGATGTTCGCCACGACCAGCTTGTCGTCCCAGTACGCGAGACCGCTCGAGTAGCCGGCAGGGATGCTGAACGAGTCGAGGATGCTGCAGTCGGCCGGATCGAGCTTGTAGATGATGTTGCTGACCGAGTTCACGTGCCAGAGGTACGTGCCGTCCCAGGCGAGTCCGCCTCCGTTGGGGTCGGTATCTCCATAGGACGGGGCCTCGAACGAGTCGAGGACCGACCCGTCGGATGGATCGAGCTTATAGATAAGGCCCGTTTCCTCGGGGTGGCACCAGAGATTCGTCCCGTCCCATGCAAGGCCGCTGATCGCATCGAGCCATCCAGCGCTCGGCGCCGCGAAGGAAGTCACCACGGAGCAGGTGCCGATGTCGTACTTGTAGATATTGGAGTTCCCCAGGCCTCCGCCGATCCAGAGGTGCGTTCCATCCCAGGCAAGCCCGGCCGGGCCGAGCCCGATCGACTCGCACTGCTCGAGCAGCGGACAGGGCTCTCGCTGTGCTGCGCTGGTTGGCTTGAGATCGCCGACATCCATGCCGAGGACCATGTGGGCCTGCGCGGACCCTGCGGCAAGCAGGATGATGGCGGTCAGGGTGATAGCGTATCTCATCACACGGAGCTCCCTTCCAGATGCGGTAGCGGGCGAAAGCCCCGCGGGAAGGGGCAGTCCCCTGTGATAACACACAACTCTGCTATTATAGCATGCGCCGAGGTCAGGCTCATCACTATTCTGAGCGGTCGGCCACTCGGGCGCGTTCATTCCTGCCGGCCAGTGAGGGACCGGTCCGCCCGGAGCCGCTCCCCTGGAGGAATCGGGGGCAGGTGGGTCGGACGGCCGGTCTGGGACCCGAACCCCCGGCCCGGTTGAGATTCCGTCGATTCAACTTGACGGAATGCGACCGCTGGATTACACTATCACTCAGCAGAGGCGACCACGTCGGTATGGCGACATATCCGAAGACTCTTGATGGAGGGACTGGCGCACGAAGCCGGTCCCTTTTGCGCAGGAGAGGGGCTCTCGCTCCGCGGCTTCGGAGGTTCGTCGACGTCGTGGCGTCACCTGTCGGGGCTCAAGGTGGGTCCCGCGAATGAGGCAGCCGGCAGCGGATGGTCCGCCGTCCGGCAGGACAGACGTCGGAAGGGCCCCTTGGTTCCCCGACGAGAAGAGAGAGGTAGATCAGCGTGAGCACGACCGGAACAGTGAAGTGGTTCAATGACAGCAAGGGCTTCGGCTTCATCGAGCTCGACGACGGTTCGAAGGACGTCTTCGTGCACTTCTCGGCGATCCAGACCGACGACGACTACAAGACGCTGACCGAGGGCGACCGCGTGCAGTTCGACGTCGTCCAGGGCGAGAAGGGTCCGGCGGCCGAGAACGTCACGAAGCTCTAAGCACCCGCTCGATCGCAGGCAGATCGCGGAACGACAGGGCCGCTCCCGTCACGGGAGCGGCCCTGGTGCTTCTATGAACCCCACCACAAGTGTCTCTTGGGAGGACGTCGTGCGCGTCAGGTGCCGACGCTCTCCCGGACCGCCCGGATGTGTTCCGGCGTCGTGCCGCAGCAGCCGCCGATGATGAGAACGCCAGCCTCCGCGAGCAGCCTCGCCTGTTCGGCCATGAACTCCGGCGTCTCCGGGTAGACGACCTCGCCGTCGACGAGCTGCGGTGCTCCCGCGTTCGGCTGGATGAGAAGCGGAGCGTCGGTTGCCTCGCGGAAGGCCCTCGCGACCTCGACCATCGTCTCGGAGCCGTTTCCGCAGTTCGAGCCGACGACGTCGGCGCCGGCCGTCAGGAGTCCGCTCGCGGCGCCGCGGACGTCCGTGCCCATGATGGTGTGGAACCCTCTCGGCGTCGCATCGAATGTCATCGTAGCCAGGACCGGGATGTCCTCCGACAATTCGCGCGCGGCCCGAACGGCGAGCGTGGCCTCGTTGTGATCGGTCATCGTCTCGACGGTGATGGCGTCGACGCCGGCCTCGAGGAGCGCCTCGAGCTGGCGGTGGAAGCTGCGCCGCAGTTCGACGGCGGCCGTGTCGCCGTAGGGCTCGAGGATCCGCCCGGAGGGACCGACCGACGCCGACACATACGCTCGGTCGCCGGCGGCGTCACGTGCAGCCTCAACGGCGCGCCGGTTGATGTCGTCAACCCTGTCCTCGAGGCCGTATCCGGCGAGCTTGAGTGGCGATGCTCCAAACGTGTTCGTGTGCACGAGCTCGGCGCCCGCCTCGGCGTAGAGACGGGTGACCTCGCTCACGACCTCCGGCCGCTCGAGATTAAGCGTCTCCGGGGCCGCCCCGGGCTCGAGGCCGCGCTCCATGAGAAGGCTGCCGGTCGCGCCGTCGGCGACGATGACCGAGCCGTCACCCAGTCGGTCCCGGAACTCCCGTCTGCTCATGCCATGAGCTCCCTGACGCGATCGACTGCGTTCGCCGCGTCGAAGCCGTAGGCGTCGGCACCGATGTCCCGGGCGAACTGCTCGGATACCGGCGCGCCGCCGACGATCGTCTTGACCTTCCCGGAGAGCCCTTCCTTCTCAAGCAGAGAGACGACGTTCTTCATCGTCGGCATGGTCGTCGTCAGGAGTGCCGACATGCCGACGACGCCTGCCTCCGACTCGCGGGCCGCAGAGACGAAGCGCTCGGGAGGCACGTCCTTTCCCAGATCGACGACGTTGAATCCCGCGCCTCCAAGCATGATGCCGACGAGGTTCTTCCCGATGTCGTGAAGGTCGCCCTTCATGGTCCCGATGACGATGGTGCCGCGCGACGTGTTCTCCGCGTCGCCGAGAAGAGGCTTCAGAAGGTCGACGCCGGCGTTCATGGCCCGCGCGGCCAGCAACACGTCCGGCAGGAAGATCTCGTGGTTCTGGAACCTCTCGCCGACGACCTGCATCCCGGCGATAAGCCCCTCATCGAGAACGGTCTTCGGCTCAACTCCCTCCTCGATGGCGGACTGCGTCAGATTTCGAACGGCCTCGTCGTTGCCGGCCTCGAGCTCCGATGCGATCGTCGTCAGGATCTCCATGCGGTCTCCCATCGTGGTTCGTCAGTTGTCGTCGGTCGCCGCCGCATCAAGGGCGTCGATGCGCGCGCGACACTCCCTGGTCCTGCAAACTGAACAGAACGCGTAGTCGTCGTCGAAACGGTGGATCGCGGGAGGCCCCGTGACGACGACGCCCGATATCGACTTCAGCGGTTCCATCAGACAGCTCTCGTTGAGCCGCACGTCGATGGCCTCGGGCCGGAGCTCCGCGAAGAGGGCGCGCTGGCCGGTCACGTTCCAGCCACAGTAGCCGGGGCTGTAGCGGAGCGAGACAGCGCCTTCGCTGAGGCCGCCGGCCGCGGCCCACTCATCGTCGAGACGCCGCTCGAGCCACTCGGCCGCCAGCTCCGTCCCCTCGGAGGCGACGGCATCGAGGGTCGCTCCGAGCGCGATGTCTCCCTCGTCGAAGAGCGCACGGATGCGGTCCGAGAGCTCGTGGCCCAGCGTGACGACGAAGAGAGTCAACTGCTCCGCGCGCGGGAAGATCATCTCGAGCGGCGCCGGGCTCTCGTTGTCGCCTTCGCCGTCGTAGATGCGCGCGAACGTGTCGGCATCGACGTCGCGGGCGATGCCCCGGGCCCGACAGAGGTCTCTGAACACCCGCAGCGACTGCTCGAACACGCCGGAGGCCTGTTCCGTCGGCTCCCGGTCCGAAGGGACGCCCAGGGCACGGAAGACGGTTTCCGAGCCCGGCGTGATCTCGTGCACTGGAACATCGTAGACCCGGCTCACGCCTCGCGCTCCGGCAGTTCGTCCAGACCGTGCTTCGCAGCCTCGTGGGTCATGAGCGACAGGAGCTCCCGCTTCGTCTCGTCGTCGAGCCGGGACTGCTCGAAGGCCGCCAGGTGCTTCTCGACTTCAGCGTGGGCACGCTCTCCGAGCGTCGTGCTGCCCTCGTCGCGCCAGCGGGCGAGGTTGGCCCTGGCGATGACCGGTCCGGGGAAGTGGTGCTCCGCGCGGAGGTGCTTCCTGGTGTGATCTGCGATGAGCAGATGCCCGTCGCGCAGCATCTCCTCGAAGATCGGCCGCGCAGGGAAATCGTCCCTCGGCTCGATCCCCGAGACCATACGCCGCACGAGGCCGCAGATCTCGTTGTCGACGACGAGCTTCTCGGGACTGATGCAGCTCTCGAAGTCGAGCATCCCCGGACCGGAGACGCTGTTGATGCCCGAAAGCGCGGCGAGCGTCGCGCCCATCGAGCTTTCGAGCCCCGCCTGCGCGTCGAGCGCCTTCGCATCCGAGAGGCTGATGTAGGCCTGCGTGGGAAGCCCGAGGTGCTTTCCGATCTCGCTGTATGCGCAGTCCATCATCTGTGTTTCGATGGCGCCCATCGGCGTCGTCTCGTACCGGATGTCGAACGCCGCGGGAGAACCGCCGTAGAGGACCGGGGTGCCGGGGTTCGCGAGCTGGCTCAGCACGATGCCCGAGAGTGTCTCGGCTGTGTGCTGCACGAGGCTTCCGACGATCGTGACAGGGCCCATGAACCCGATGAGCGGCATCGAGATGTACTCGACGGGGACCGAATCGGCGGCGCAGTCCAGTAGGTTCTGTGCCGTGACGTCGCTCCACTTGAGCGGAGCCGTGGGGCAGACCGAGAAGACCGTGAGCGGCTTCTCGCGGAGCGCCTCGGCCGATCCGCGGACCGCCAGCTGCATGTCCCGCATGACGGCGTACGACTCGATCGTGAACGCGCCCGTGACGACCGGCTTCTCGCAGTAGCTGAGGCACAGGAACAGACGGTAGCTGTCCTGGATCGGCTCTGGAACATCCGACGAGATGAACGACGTGCTCTGCGCGTCGATCTCATCCAGCCGGGAGACGAGCTTCGTGAAGTCGACGAAGTCGGTCGTGACGGCGGGGCGCATCTCGCCGGTCGCGTGGTCGAGCACGTGGATGCCGGAGGAGCCCGGGGTGAAGTGAACGGTGTCGCCCGAGAGGTCGTGGGTCTCGTCGCCCAGGACGTCGTAGAGCTTGAAGCCGTCCGGCGCCTTGCCGACCGACTCCATGACGAGCGTCTCAGGAAGCGTGATGCGTCCGCTCGAGGCGTCGCGTCCGGCTCCGTTGTCCACGAGAAGGGTCACCGCGTTGTCGTTCTGAACCTCGAGCCCGACGGTCGCAAGGATGTCGAGCGCCTCCGCGATGATCCGTTCGATCAGGTCCTTTTCGAGGAAGTGGAGCGATGGACGCATCGTGTCCTCCGGGTTGGCGTGCGGGTGGTGAGGGCCCTGGTCCCACCGTGACCGGTGTTGACGGGGAGCCGTCGGGCGATTGTCGCACAGAAGGGCTGCGCGCGCCAGTCCGGGAGGCGTTCTGCGTGGTTGGGCGCACCGAAAGTCCAGTTCGCGCAGGATGGCATCCGACAGAGATGTGTAAGAGACAGTCCATGCGGGACTTACTGAAGCGTTCGGCACGTGGCATGGCTTGTGCAAGTGCGGTATCTACGATGAGGGGCGCTATGTGGATGGTCTCTCAGCTTCGACGGGCTTCCTGGTGACGCTCGCTCGCACAGAACTCTCCGGGCCCGCGCGAGCGGCCCCGGACGTCTGCCGCGACAGGGGGAGTGATCATGGATATGCGGATTCGAATGAGGTTGATGAGCCTGCTGCTTGTTGTCGTCTTCATGTCGGCCTTCCTGGTGCGCGTCGCATCGGGGGCGGAGGCGGGAGCCGACTACGTTCTGCTGATCGACTGCACCGGTACCATGCGGTACGGGGGGCGGGGAGACGCGACGGTCACCTCGGTCCGGGAGTTCCTGGCCGAGGTCGGGTCCGGCGACTGTGTCTCGGTCTTCGGATACGGCGAGGAGCCGATGGCCCTGACGGACCCCTATCCGGCGACCATCGAGGGCGAGACGGGCGCGGACGCGGTCTCCTCGTCGCTGACGTTTCCCTTCGAGGCCGACCGGACGGACGTCACCCGGGGGCTCGAGCTCGTCTGGACCGAGCGTGAGAAGGTGTTCCCGAAGCGGTACGCTCCGGGCGCAGGCGCCGGAGTCGAGTCACATCTCATCGTTCTGATCGACGGGAAGCTCATTCCCATGTATGAAGACTACTCGGAGTACGACGCGATCTACGCCGCGAGCCGGGAGCGGCTTCTGGAGCTGGCCTCGCTCTTCGCCGAGGAGGGGGTCGCCGTCACGACCGTGACACTCGGAGCTGCCGAGAAGGTCGACAACGAGCTCATGGCGCGCGTGGCGGAACTCGGCGGCGGAACTCACTATCATGTCGCCACGAGCTCGTCGCTCGGCGATACGTTCGCCGAGATGTCATCGGCCCTGGCCCCCGCCGTCGTGTCCGACGCCGAGCAGCCCATCGAGCCGACAGAGGGCGAGGAAGGGCGGGTCGTGGAGGTCGTCGCGGAGGCCTCCGCAGAGCCGACCGGAGAAGAGCACAGCGCCGCCCGACACGGGGAAGGGGCGGGGCGTGTCGAGTCATCGTTGGTGGCGCGTTACGCGGACGAGGACCTCGAGGAGCTGGTCTACCAGGCGGTCATCGGGATCCTCGGCGTTGCGATCGGGTTCGTCGCCATCGGCATCTACAGGCACGAGTCCTGGGCCCGCGCCTTCACGAAGCCTCTCCTCAAGAAGGAGATCCGCGTGAAGGGGTATCTGAAGCCCCGAACACGGTGTGACGTCATGTCGGCGCGGGCAGCGATACCCATCGAGAACCCTGGTCTCCCCGCGCTCCAGGTGGGGGAGGGCGCCGACCACGGCGCCTGGCTCAGGGGCGTTCTCGTCGAGTTCATCGGAACGCCCGACGACTCGGCCCCCACCATCCGCGTCCACAAGGGCGAGGTCCTGGTCGACGACCAGCCCGTCGAGGAGGAACGGAAACTCCAGGACGGGGACCGGATCCAGCTCGGAGACGAATGCTACACGTACCTGCGGGGGACCCGCAGGTAGACATCGAGGTCCTGAGCCCTCAACAGACACATCGCAAGAGCAGAAGGCGAGGAGCCCGGCGTCGACCGCCGGGTTCTCGCTCTTTCCGGTGACGGACAGCCGTCGCCACGGTCTGGCAACACGCCACGCCCGAGCACTCCGCTCAGCTCGAGCTCCCAGGGACCTGCTCGGGTTTCCTCGCCCGGGAGGCCCGTCGCGTGCTAGGATGCCTCTGAACCGTCGCCACGATACATGGGAGGGACGCATGCGACAGAGGACCGTGCTCACGCTGCTCGCGGTCTGCCTCGTTCTCGGGAGCCTCCTCGGCCAGGTCTCGGCCGAGAAGACGGCGCCGGAGGCGACCCCGGGAACCGGGGGCGGGGAGCCGCAGCCGATCGGTCAGCGGGCGCTCTACTCGAACATCTACGTGCAGTCGTCGGCCGAGTACGCCGCCTGCTGCCGGACGATCTACACGTGTGCCGCGCGGGCCCTGGCATCGCGGCTGGCGTCCGTCGATCCGCCACCCGTCAGGCCGGCCGTCGTGATGGACCTCGACGAGACCGTTCTCGACAATGCGACATTCCAGACCTTCCTCTACATGAACGACCTTGAGTACACGCCGAAGCTCTGGGCCGAGTTCGAGCGCAGGGGCGTGTCGGATGTGGGGCTTGTGCCCGGGGCGAAGGACTTCATCGAGCACGCGGAGTCGCTCGGTGTGACCGTCGTCTACTGCTCGAACCGGAACGAGAGGAACCTGATGGCAACGCGCGAGTCTCTCGAGCGCCTCGGGCTCAACGCCGACGGGCTGGTTGAACGGCTCTACCTCAAGCCGGACGGATCGTCGTCGAGCAAGGCTGCTCGGCGGGACGCCATCTCGGCCCGCTACGACGTTCTCATGTACTTCGGCGACAACCTCCGCGACTTCTCCGAGCTCTTCAGAGTGCCGAAGCTTGCCGACGACCCGGAGAGGGTCGACTACCTGAGGGCCATCGAGGAGAGGAAGGCCGTCGTGGAAGAGACCGGCTTCCACTGGGGCGTCGACTGGTTCGTTCTTCCGAATCCCGCCTACGGTGAGTGGGAGAAGCTCATCCCCGAAGAGCCGGCGCTCATTCTGGAGCGCGGCGACGGTGCCTCGCCCGCTGAATAGACACGGTCGGGGCCGCGTCTGCCTTCGGTGAGCGCGGGCGGCGTGGAGCCCGAGGAGATAGCGTTTGACAGGGGCCGACGTGCCGTGGATGCTGGAAATGGACGCAACGTCGCGTAAGGAAGCGAACGTCGCCCGCAACTGAACGAGGAGGAACCGATGACGCGCCTGAGAAGACTCTCACTCACTGTTCTGTTCGTGGCTGCGGCGCTGGGGGCGGCGATCCCTGTCTCGGCCGACATTCCGGAGCACGCCGAGGAGATCACGACACATCTGGAGTTCAACGGCTACACGGCGGGCGAGGAAGACGGATGGCTCACCTTCTCCCATCCCGAGCGGTTGAGCTTCACGATGCAGACCTATCAGGGCGGCATTCTCCTGCAGTCCTGGTTCGGCGGAACCGAGTACGCCGGCGAGCATCCGGGGGAGTTCCACACCGTCGTGAACTCCATGAACGCCGGTGCGACGACGATGAGGCTCTACGTCGACAACGACGGCGACCTCGCGATGGAGGCCTGGTACCCCGGCACGTACGACAAGGAGACCTTCAGCTCCTTCCTCGACGCGTGGGAGGATGACGGCGCCACGCTGCTCGGTTCGCACTACGACGCCCTGAGCCATCTCGTGGAGTAGGCCGCGCGGCAGCACGTAGGATTGAGAGCATGAGCCCGGGACGTGTCTCGTCCCGGGCTCTTCCTGTGTTGTGACGCTGCGGTTCGAGATGCCCGGTCAGTCCCGATGGCCCGGTCTGCGCACTGTCCCGTCGTAGAGCTCCGCGACCTCCCGGGCCGAGAGCGGGCCGCTGTAGACCCGGACGTCGTCGATGGCGCCGTCGAAGTACATCGGCTCCTCGTCCCAGTAGCCCCGACCGATCCACAGAGCCTCGTGCTCGACGGCGTCCTCGAGGAACTGGGAGTACGAGGCGTTCCCGAAGTTGTACCAGCGCGATGTCATCTCCTCGCCGTCGAAGTAGCCCGTGTTGTAGTCCGGGCCGACGACGGCGACGAAGTGGTGCCATTCATCGAGCGTGACGTCTCGCCGTGAGTCATAGCAGAACGACGGGTAGGTGCAGCCGTTCGCGAAGATCGTGAAGTAGAGCCAGTCGGAGCCCGGGTGGATGGGACTGTGGCCGAGCTCGATGATGAGCCCCGCGTTCGACGCGTCGAACGTCTTCGGACAGACGCCGTCCTTGCCGTAGTAGAAGATGGGCCTCATTCCGAAGTTCTGCGGGATGTGGTCTGCGCGGAACCAGACCGAGATGGAGCCCTGGCCGAGGTCGGCCAGCGACGGCGGTGCTTCGACGGCCACGAAGTCGTCGGTCCCGTCGAACTCCAGAGCGCCTCCCCGAGGTC
Organism: Candidatus Effluviviaceae Genus V sp.; assembly: GCA_014728125.1. NCBI lineage: Bacteria > Candidatus Effluviviacota > Candidatus Effluviviaceae > Candidatus Effluviviaceae Genus V sp. Next base: position 8,658 of record WJMD01000163.1, on the reverse strand, counting down.
CCGCCGTCCACTCCGCCCCGCTGACGACGGCGTCCGGGCCGTTGCCGGTCGCATCGTGGGCGGTTGTACCCTCGCCCTCATTGAACGGAAGATGGTATACGAGGACCGCCTCCGCGGCCGGCGTGTCGGTCTGTCCCGGACCCGTGCCGTTTGAGTCGCCGGTGAGACTGCTGCAGGAGATGAGAGAGAAGAGCGCGGCGGCCCAGATGACCGTCGCGAACACGTGGCGCGTGCCTCTCATGGAGGTCCTCCTTCCTCTCCACCGCCCGTTCCGCTTCCGCAATGAGGACGCTCACCTTCTCAACATAGTCTCGTTCGCCGGTGCCGCAACGGGCCCCACGAGCCGGGGACTTGATTCCGCCGGGCGCGACAGGCACACTCGGAGAACCCGTGGCTCACAATCCGCACGTTGCCGCTCGGCTCCAGGGAGGCCCCAGGACGTGGTTCGAGATGGAGAAAACCCGCTCTGTGTGACCGACGTCGGCAGCACGACGACGAAGGCCATGCTCTTCGTTCGCGACGGCGACCGCTGGTCATACGAGCGGGCGGAGGCGCCGACCACTGTCGAGGCGCCGCACGAGGACGTCACCATCGGAGTGCTCCAGGCGCTCCGCGGGCTGGAGGAGGCGTGCGGCAGGCGACTGCTCGAGGGAGAACGACCCGCGGTTCCGTTTCTCTCGACGTCGAGCGCCGGCGGCGGGCTTGCGATGGTGGTCACCGGTCTTGTGGAGGAACTGACCGCGAGAAGCGCACGCAGTGTCGCGCTGGGCGCCGGGGCCATCGTGCTCGACGTCGTGGCCATGAACGACGGACGGACCGCCTACCGCAAGATCGACGACCTCAAGGCCGAGAGGCCGGACATCATCCTCCTCGCGGGCGGATTCGACGGCGAGGCGATCTCGGGACCGGTTCATCTCGCTGAGCTTCTCGTAGAGTCGGACATCCACCCCAAGCTCAACCCGGACGCCCGGCTTCCCGTTGTCTACGCGGGCAACATGAACGCCCGCGACTACGTGGGATCCTCACTGGGCGAGCGCTTCCTGTTCCGGCCGGTGGAGAACATCCGCCCGAACGAGAGCACCATGAATCCGGGGCCCGCCCGACGCGCCATCCAGGGCCTCTTCATGGACCACGTGATGTCGCAGGCGCCCGGGTACGCCGCCCTCGCCTCGTGGGTCGACGCGCCCGTGCGCCCGACCCCCGCCGCCTTCCTCAAGATCCTCTCGGTTCTCTCAAGCCATCTCGAGGGGACCGTTCTTGCGGTCGACATCGGGGGCGCTACGACCGACGTCTTCACGGCGCGCGGCGACGAGACGCTCCGGACCGTCAGTGCGAACCTCGGGATGAGCTACAGCATCCTCAACGTCATCGACACTGCCGGGCTCGAGAGCGTGACCGGCCTTCTCGAAGGCGAAGCGGACGCCCGTGACGTCATGAACGCGGTCGGCAACAAGTACGTCCGCCCGACATCGCTGCCGGAGACGAGGGCGGACGCCGAGCTCGAGTGGGCCGTCGCGACCGCCGCGGTCCGGGAGGCCGTGCGGGAGCACATGCAGGTCATGGCCTCGCTGCCGCCGGGTGAGAGGCCGGGGGCGGTCGAGCCGCGCACGGTCCTGGGGCGCGGCGACGACGACGGCGGTCTGAGACTCCGAGGGTACGACATGGTCATCGGAAGCGGCGGCATCCTGTCCCACTCGTCGCGGGGCGCCGCGGCGGCCGTACTCCTCGATGCGCTGCGACCGGAGGGAGATGTCGAACTGGCTGTCGACAGCGCCTTCATGTTCCCGCATCTGGGCGTCATCGCGGACGTGGACGCTGAGCTGGCCCGCGGGCTGCTCGAAGAGCTGGGAATCGTGCGGCTCGGTCGGGTCTCCAGCGCCGGCGAGAACCTGCTGGCCGGGGGAAGAGGGAGGGAGGTCGAACTCGGCTTTGCTCCCGACGCTGAGAGCGGCGTGGTGCTCAGACGTCCGGAGGGCGGCGAAGCGGCCCGCGCAAGGCAGCTCGTTCCGGAGGAGGTCGAGCTGCCGCCCTCGCGACGCGGAGGCGAGCAGGTCGTGCGCCACGGCGAACATCGCGTCAAGCGCGAGCTGGCCATCGAGGGCGAGGTCTTCGTGTCGCCCGGCGACCGGGTGGAACCGGCCGACGTCGTCGCCAGGAGCGTTCAGGAGTTCCTTCGTCCCTTCTTCCTCGACGTCGCCGATGTCATGAAGGTGGAGCCGGAGGAACTGTCTGACGTCCTCGTCAAGCAGCCGGGCGACGAGGTGGAGCGGCAAGAGGTGATCGCGAAGCAGCCGTGGCGGCTCGGACGGCCGTCGTCCTACCGGTCCCCCGTCGAGGGGACCATCGAGAAGATCCTGCCGAACGGGACGCTCGTCGTCCGGGAGCGCCCGGAGCTCTCCCGTGTGCTCACGACCGTCAGCGTGGCCGACGAACTGGGCGTTCACCGGTCGAAGATGAGACCGTACCTCAAGGTCGAGGTTGGAGAGGAGCTCGAGCGCGACCAGTGGCTTGCGGCGCGCATCACCTCGAACGCTCGGAAGATCGTCCGCTCTCCGGTGCGAGGCCACGTCGAGCGCATCGACGAGAAGCTGGGCATGGTGATGATCGAGCCGCTCCGCCAGGAGGACGAGGTCGCCGCGTGGGTGCCCGGGACGGTGCTGGAGACGACCTCCCGAGGTCCGGTCATCGCGACCTCGGGCACCGAGATCACCGGCGTCTGGGGCACCGGTGACGCCGTCTTCGGGCCGCTCGTCCCGGGAGAGCCCGCCGAGCGTGCGATCGCGGTCGTTGAACACGCGGATGCCGCGACGCTCGAGAGGCTTCAGGCGTCCGGAGCGGTCGGGGTCATAGCCGCCGGTGGTGACCTCATTGACCTCCGGGACGGCGGGTTCGGTCTGACCGTGGTCGTCGTGCACGGGTTCGGGCGCCGGACGTACTCCGACGCCGTGCGTGATGCGCTCGAGCGTCATGAGGGTGCCCTCGCCTCGATTGACGGCACGACCCAGCTGCGCGTCGGGGTCAGGCGGCCGAGGGCGATCCTTCAGGAGTGACTGGGGCTTTCTCCGCCATGCTCGAGGCGTGGCCGATGAGCTCTCCTCATGCTACAATCCGCTGCGAGCCGACCGGTACTGCGACGCACACACGACAGGAAGGAGCCACCATCCATGAAGATCCTCGCGCTCCAGGGAAGTCCCCGCACTGACGGCAACACGGCGGCGATGCTCGATCTCATCGAGAAACACCTCGACGGCGTGCACACCTTCGAGCGCATCGACCTTGTCGACAGCGACGTCTCAGGCTGCCACTCGTGTTACGAGTGCCAGCACGTTCCCGATACGCACGGCTGCGCCGTCGAGGACGACGGGCAGCAGATCCTCGACAAGGTGCTCGAGGCAGACGCCATCATCTACGCGACGCCGCTCTACATGTGGGGCATCACGTCGTGGCTCCGCGCCATCATGGAGAGGCACCTGAGCCTGGTCATGGGCTACATGACCGGTGATTGGAACTCTCTCATCGAAGGAAAGCAGGTCGCGCTCCTTGTGACGGCGGGCGGCCCCGAGGAGGATAACGCCGACGCCGTCCAGACTGTGTTCCAGCGTTTCGCGGACTACGGCAAGGCCAGGAGCCTCGGGACCTACATTGTCCCGCTCTGCACGACGCCGGAGGAGCTGGGAGAGAAAGGCATGGAGACCGCAAAGCGTCTGGCTTCGGAGATCGCGGCGGCCTAGCCGCCGGACGGGGGGTCGTTTGGAACACGGCGGCGAACAGCTCGCACACGGAGCCGAGGCCGGCACGGGCGGGTACATGCCCGCTCCCGTCGTGCCGGGACAGCGGATCATCTCGCTCGACGTTCTTCGGGGGTTCGCGATCCTCGGCATCCTCATCATGAACATCCAGAGCTTCTCGATGGTCGGCGCGGCCTACTTCAACCCGTCGGTCTACGGCGACCTCTCGGGCATCAACCGATGGGTCTGGATCCTGAGTCACCTGATCGCTGACACGAAGTTCATCTCGATATTCTCCATGCTCTTCGGCGCCGGCATCGTGCTTCTGGCCGAGCGGTTGACCTCTCGCGGCGTCAAGCCCGCCGGCGTTCACTACCGCCGCATCATGTGGCTCTTCATTATCGGGCTCATGCACGGATTCCTCCTCTGGGCCGGCGACATCCTCACCGTGTACTCGCTCGTCGGCATCGTCGCCTTCCTCTTCTGGCGTCGAAGTCCGAGGACTCTCCTCATCGTGGGGCTCCTCGTGACGGGCGTCTCCTCCGCGCTCTATGGCCTCGCCCAGTGGTCGCTCCCGTACTGGTACGAGCAGGGCGGTCAGCAGATGATGATGTTCTGGAACCCGAGCGCGGAGTTCATCGCCGAGGAAACGGCGGCGTACGGGGGCGGCTGGCTCGAGCAGATGTCGGCGCGCGTCAACGAGTTCATCGGCGTTCTGACGAGCGCGTTCTGGGCCTTCCTTTCATGGAGGACCGGCGGGATGATGCTCGTCGGGATGGCGCTCTTCAAGTGGGGCGTGCTGTCGGCCGAACGCACAAGGCGTTTCTACGCATGGATGACCGCGCTGGGGCTCGCGATCGGTTATCCCACTATCGCCATCGGCATCGCAAGGAACTTCGCCGCCGGATGGGACTTCAGGTACTCCTTCTTCGCCGGGTCGCAGTTCAACTACTGGGGGAGCCTCCTCGTCGCGCTCGGGTACATCGGTCTCGTCATGCTCATCATCAGGTCGAAACCCGCGAGCGCATTCGTGCGTGTGATGAAACCCGTCGGTCGGATGGCCTTCACGAACTACCTGATGCAGACGGTTCTCATGACGACGCTCTTCTACGGCCACGGCTTCGGGCTCTTCGGTCAGGTGGAGCGGTGGGTGCAGATCCTCATTGTGTTCGCCGTCTGGGCCTTCCAGGTCTGGTTCTCCAACGTCTGGCTCGCGCGTTTCCGCTTCGGCCCGATGGAGTGGCTCTGGAGAACGCTGACGTATCTTCGTCCGCAGCCGATGCGTCGCGAGTCCTGACGTGAGGCGATGATGAACCTCGAGATGCGCTTCACAGATCCCCAGCTTGAGAGGGCGCTGCGCTCGACCGCTGAGCTCGTGCGGTCGGCCGGCGGGCGCGCGCTCGTCGTCGGCGGGTCCGTGCGCGACATGCTCAAGGGGCGTCCCGCCTGCGACCTCGATATCGAGGTCTACGGCATCGAACCCGAGAGGCTCGTCGAGCTGCTCGGGGAGCGGTTCGAGCTCGACCTGGTCGGCGAGGCATTCGGCGTCATCAAGATCAAGCGGCTTCCTATCGACGTTTCGATCCCGCGCAGGGAGTCGAAGATCGGTCGGGGCCACCGGGGATTCCTCGTTGACTCCGACCCGGAGATGTCGGTCTACGAGGCGGCTCAGCGACGCGACTTCACCATCAACGCGATGGCGCTCGACCCGCTCACGGGCGAGATCGTCGATCCCTTCGACGGGCGGGGCGACCTCAAGCGGGGCATTCTGCGACACACCTCGGGTCGCTTCGTCGAGGACCCGCTCAGGGTTCTCCGCGCCATGCAGTTCGCGGCGCGGTTCGACCTGAGGGTCGCCGCCGAGACGATCGAGCTCTGCGCGACCATCGAGCCCGAGGGACTCGCGCCGGAGAGGGTCTTCGGCGAGTGGCGGAAGTTGGTGGTCGAGGGTGTCAGGCCATCGAGGGGACTTCGGTTCCTCAGGGCCTCCAGCTGGACCGTCTACTACCCTGAGCTTCACGCGCTCATCGGCAGCGAACAGGACCCGGAGTTCCATCCCGAGGGGGACGTGTGGGTGCACACACTGGCGTCGATGGACGCGTTCGCCGCCGAGCGGACCGGCAACGAGCGCGAGGACCTGGTCGTCGGACTCGCGGTCCTCTGTCATGATTTCGGCAAGCCGGCGACCTCGGAGGTCGTCGACGACAGGATCCGCAGTTTCGGCCACGAGGAGGCCGGGGAGCGACCGACGCGCGCTCTCCTCAGCAGGATGACCCGGGAGCGGGACCTTATCGAGGAGGTCGTCGCGCTCGTCGTCGAGCACATGAAGGTACAGGCCCTCTACGATGCGTCGGCGTCCGACCGGGCCATCCGGAGGCTGGCACGTCGGGTGGGCCGCATCGACCGGCTCGTCCGCGTCGCCCGCGCGGACCGACTCGGCTGCGCGAAGGGGCCGCGGGGCGAGTTCCCCGCGGGGGACTGGCTGCTCGAGCGGGCCGAGGACCTCGAGGTCCGGGACGCGGCGCCGAAACCGATCGTCCGGGGCCGCCATCTCATCGAGATGGGATATTCGCCGGGGCCGCTCTTCGGAGAGATCCTCGATGTCTGCTACGAGGCTCAGCTCGACGGCAAGATCAGCACGCTCGCCGAGGGAAGGGCGTTCGCCCTCCGTCTGCTGGAGGAGCTTCTCGGCGATCCCGGGGCCGAAGGCTACGGCCACAGCGTGTGAGAGCGGCCCCCGCTGGGACCCGGCGTCCGCGCGGGACACACTGCGGCGCTTGAGAACGACTCTGTTTCTGCGGTATACTCTACCGACACCTGCATTAGTTCGACAATGGTCACGCGGCGCGCTCCGGCGCGCCTGAAGGGGTTGTTCCCCCGGGGGTCGATGATGCGTTCTCCATCTGCTTTCCGCGTGCTCGTGTCCGTCGTGCTGATGTTCGCTCTCGTCTGCTGCGCGAGCGCTGCCGGAGGAGACACCGGTCCGCCTCCTCCCGTTCTCACGCAGAACCTGAAGCCGCTCAACCCGAAGCTGACGACGGCGCTCGACCGGGCCGAGCAGCTGTGCCTTTCACGAGGGATGAGCGCGGTCGAGGAGTTCGCTGCGCTGCGAGGCCTCGAGCTCACGGACGGGCAGGTCGCGGTCACCGTCTTCCTCGAAGAGGGGAGGACGACCGACACGGTCGATATGGCGGCCATCCGTGGTCTCGGTGCAGCCGTTCGGGTTCAGTCCCGCCATCTGCTCGACCTCGACGTTCCGGTCGGCAGGCTCTCCGACCTGACGCGCGTCGACGGGGTCCTGCGGGTGACGTCCCTGGAGAGGGCCTACCCGACGGATCATCAGGTGCTGACGACCGACGCCGTCCGCGACGGCCGACCGGTCACCAGCGAGGGGGTCCATCTCTCGGGCGCCGACTGGTGGCACGGACAGGGGCACTACGGCGCAGGCAAGACGGTCGCGGTCATCGACGGCGGGTTCGAGGGCGTCTATGACGCTATCGCCGCGGGCGAGCTTCCGGGCGGGATGTACGCCTGGGACTTCACGGGAAGCGGCGTCATCGAGAACGGCGACGCGCACGGCACGGCGTGCGCCGAGAACGTCTACGACATGGCCCCCGGAGCGCAGATCTACCTGATGCTCGCGCCGACACTGACCACCTGCGAGGCGGCGAAGGACACCTGCGTCGCCCGCGGAGTCGAGATCGTCAGCATGTCGATGAGCTACTACGGCTGGCCGATGGACGGACGGGGGTGGCCGTGTGACGTCGTGAACGACGCATACGCCAATGGTATCCTCTGGGTCAACGGCGCAAGCAACCGCGCGCTCGACCACGAGGAGGGGACGTTCACCGATACGAACAGCAACAGCTGGCACGAGTTCGCCCCGGCCCCGCCCGGCCAGAGGGAGCCGCTCGAGAACCTTCGTGTGTTCCTCCTGCCGGGGGAGCAGTTCCGGCTCTGCATCGTCTGGGAGGGGTACCCTTCGACCTACGACGACTACGATCTCTATCTGACCGACGACGAGGGTGTCGTTGTGGCCGCAGGCGCCGACTACCAGAACCCCGGGATGCCCGAGGAGGAGATCATCTACAACGTTCCGGAGGGCGGCTACTACTACATCTTCTTCCAGGAGTGGGACACCACGAAGGACTGCACATACGACCTCATCTGCGCGGAGGGCTATCGACTCACCGAGATGCTCAAGGGCTACGGCATCTACGACGTCGAGGGCAGTGTCTGCGCGCCGGCCGACGCAACGGGAGCGCTGGCCGTCGGTGCCATCCACAGCGAGAACTGGTACACGGGGCCGGTCGCGTACTTCAGCTCGAGGGGTCCGACCAACGACGGGCGGCTGAAACCCGAGATCGCGGGCCCCGACAGCTGCGCCGGGTTCACCTGGAACGGGTGGGTCGGGACGTCGTCGGCGACGCCGCACGTGGCCGGCGCTGCGGCGGTCGTGTGGTCGGCCGTCCCCGAACTCGACACCGCCGGCGAGGTCCGCACCTACCTGCTCGATCAGGCGATCGACATGGGCGCACCGGGCGCCGATAACACCTACGGGTACGGGCGGCTCAACCTCCCTGAGGACACGCCGGTGGAGAGCGCGTTCTACGCGGTGGCCGACGGCGAGGGACAGGTGACACTTCGCTGGACGCTGCCGTCGCTTCACGGCATCGAGAGACTCTCGATCGAGCGCTCCACCGGTGGCGGGACATTCGAGAGACTGCCGGGAGGATTGCTGCAGCCCGTGACGCCGGGCGTCTTCGTGGACGAGAGCCCGCGGGCCGGTTGCGAGCTTCGCTACAGACTGGTGGCGGTGCGGACCGACGGCTCGGAGGAGGTCATCGCGACCAGCGGAGCCGTGACCGTGCAGGACGACGCCCGCCTCGCTCTGAGCGCGCCGGCGCCGAATCCCGTCCGCTCGTCGTGC